>CANFXY010000006.1 GCA_947451105.1 Bacteroidota bacterium
AAATCGTAGGGGGCTTGGTTGAAAATTTGAATTAATTTCTCTCCGCTATTTATTATAGATTTTCTTTGTCCCCAAGCGATAATTGCCATAAAAAAAGCAATAATTTCAATGTCTTCCTTTTTCTCAAACCTATGAGGAATCGAAATTGGATCGTCTTTTATAAATCCCAATTGATTGAATTGTTCATGCTTAGAATTCAAATAGACTTTTAAATTTTTCATTTAGTTTGAGTTGGCAAATATATTGAACTTAGTTTATTCATAGGTATTTCAAACACCGAATACAGATATTAGACAGTTATTCATAAATGGTTAATATCCTTTTGCTCTGTTTATTGATAAGTTTATTTTTTTTATGTTCCTTTGCCTCCAATGAATCACTGGCTTTTGAAATCTGAACCTGTTAAATATTCTTGGGATCAAATGCTGAAAGACAAAAAAACTTTTTGGGATGGGGTGCGCAATTACCAAGCCCGCAACAACCTTAAAGAAATGAAAAAGGGCGACCTTTGTCTTTACTACCACAGCAATGATGGAAAAGAAGTCGTTGGTATCGTTAAAGTGGTAAAAGAATTCTACCAAGACCCGACAACAGATGACAGCAATTGGGTTGTAGTTGATGTTTCTCCCTTCAAGTCCTTGAAAAAGCCAGTTACTTTAGAAACAATTAAAGCGGACAAGCGCTTGGAAAATATTGGTTTGGTTAGACAAGGCCGATTAAGTGTTATGAAATTAACGGCTTATGAGTTTGACGTGATTTTAGAATTATCTGAAGCTTAATGGAAGAAAAACTACTATATGACCACCAAAAACTCAATGCCACAATCAATCGATTGGCATATGAATTAATTGAAAACCATGAGCAGTTTAGCAGCACAGCAATTATTGGGTTGCAACCAAGAGGTGTTTTATTGGCTCGAATTATCAGACAAAGGGTAGAAGAAATTATTCAATGTAAAATCAAATACGGCGAATTGGATATTACTTTTTTTAGGGATGATTATAGAACCAATGACAAACAATTGGTCGCTAGTCCAATTCACATTCCTTTTAGTACAGAAAACTTAAACATCATTTTAATTGATGATGTATTGTATACAGGCCGCAGCATTAGAAGTGCCATGGATGCTTTGCTTGGATTTGGCAGACCTGCTAAAATTGAGCTTTGTGTTTTGATAGACCGCAAGTTTAACCGCGAAAATCCCGTTGCCCCAGATTACGTTGGGAAAACTGTCGATACACGTGGACATGGTCAAAAAGTAAAAGTAGAATGGGAAGAGAAAAATTATAAAGTTTGGTTGATTAACGAATGACACAATTATCTGTAAAACATCTTTTAGGCATTAAAGATCTCAAAGAAGAGGATATTCAACTTATTTTTGAGACTGCTGATAATTTTAAAACGATTATCAACCGACCAATTAAAAAAGTTCCTTCGCTCAGAGATATCACCGTTGCTAATTTATTCTTTGAAAATTCAACCCGTACGAGGATATCATTTGAATTGGCCCAAAAACGCTTAAGTGCTGATACCATAAATTTTGCTTCATCATCTTCTTCAGTTTCTAAAGGCGAAACCTTAATAGATACAGTTAAAAACATTTTGAGCATGAAGGTTGATATGGTGGTAATGCGCCATCCTAGTCCCGGTGCATGTATATTTCTTGCCAAGCACATTGATGCTACAATCTTAAATGCTGGTGACGGAACCCACGAACATCCAACCCAGGCTTTATTGGATGCCTATTCAATTAAGGAATCATGTGGCGATGTTGCAGGCAAAAAAGTGGCCATTGTTGGAGATATTCTTCACAGCCGTGTGGCATTATCAAATATTTATTGCCTTCAAAAATTAGGCGCTGAAGTGATGGTCTGCGGTCCTAGTACTTTAATTCCACGCCATATAGAACAACTTGGTGTAAAGGTTGAACACAATTTAAGAAAAGCGCTTGAATGGTGTGACGTAGCCAATATGCTAAGAATTCAGTTGGAACGACAAGATATTAAATATTTCCCAAGTTTAAGAGAATACAGCATGCAATATGGTCTAACGCTCGACCTTTTAGACAGCATTGGAAAAGACATTACCATCATGCACCCAGGTCCAATCAATAGAGGTGTGGAAATAACCAGCGAAGTGGCTGATAGCGACTACAGCATTATACTTGATCAGGTAGAAAATGGCGTTGCTATAAGAATGGCTTGCATGTTCTTGCTTGCCAACCACAAAGATTCATAAATTCATGAGCAATCCGATATTAGTAGAAGTTACAAGGGGAGGCGTTTTAGAAAGTTTCCATAGAGGCGTTATTTGTATTGTCAATCAAGAAAATAAAATCATCTATTCAGTAGGGGATACCCAACAAATTTGCTTCCCAAGATCTGCCCTAAAGTTTTTTCAGCAAATCCCGCTTTTATGCTCTGGCGCAGTTGAGCATTTTGGTTTTACAGAAAAAGAAATTGCCCTGTTCTGCGGTTCCCACAATGGTGAACATAAACATGTAGATACAGTAAGATCTATATTAAATAAAATTGGACTTGACGAATCATATCTTTTATGCGGCCCTCAAATGCCAACGCTGAAAGATGATCAAGTTGAACTGATTAAAGGAGACCTTAAACCTTTGCGCATTCACAACAATTGTTCTGGCAAACACGCTGGTTTTTTGGCATATTGTGTCTACAGAAATTGGCCAGTAGAAAATTACATTGACCCGAAGCATCCATTACATTTAGAAATTCTTGATATTATCTCTGAATTTCATGAATACCCTAAAGAAAAAATTCAACAAGGTATAGATGGTTGTTCTGCTCCCATTTTTGCTTTTCCTGTATACAATCAAGCTATAGCCTATAAGAATTTAATTTTCCCAAATAAATTTAGCGAGTCTGTTCAAAAGGCTTGTAATATAATGGTTGATGCAATTGTTAATTATCCAGAAATGATAGCTGGTGAGAAAAGATACTGCACAGATTTAATGCGTCATTCTGAGGGAAAATTAATAGGTAAAACAGGCGCTGATGGTGTTTATTGTATTGGTGTTAGAGGTATAAACCTAGGCATCTGTATCAAAGTGGATGATGGTAAAATGGGACCTCAGTACAATATTGCGCAAGCGGTAATCGAACAATTGAATATTTTAAGTTCAGAATCCAATACCACACTTAGGCACTATGTCAACCAAGAGAACAAAAATTTTGGAGGTCTATCCACTGGCGAAACTTTGGTTTCAGATAATGTTAAAGTACTTATCGAAAAATAAGCAAACCTAGGGTTTTGAATACCTTATAAACTACATCCTTTCTGTCTTGAAATAATTTGTCCGAACTTTTTTCATTTGGGAAAACACAATTTGCAAAGTAATAAACATTGTCTTTGGTCTCAAAATAGCCAACATACCAGGCTACTTCAGGGTTTTGAGTAGCACTCCATCCCGTTTTTGCCCTAAGGACAAATTCATTGCTACTGTCCGCCAACATGATGTTTTCACATATATTAATTGTTCGATCAGACAGGGGTAACTGACGGGTGTGCAAGCGTCTTAAAAAATCAATCTCTTGCATAGGACTGATGCGCATGCCACCTGTTAACCAATACAAATCCACTCCGCCACTCGTATCCATATTCCCATAGTGCATTTTATCTAATAATTCTTTCATTTTATTAGCGCCCATGCGTCTTGCAAGTTCTTGATAATACCAAACAGTTGAGTTTTTAAACGCCATTTTTAATGTGTGGTCCATACTCCAGTTGCTCGACCAACGTTCAATACTGTCCCATTTGATTTCAAAATTTTCATCCGTAGCAATACCTGTTTCCAATGCCATTAATGTATTTGGTATTTTAAATGTTGAAGCGGGGGTGAAAGATTTGTTTAAAGTACTGCTATCATACAAATAGTATGTGTTGTGTTTTGTGTCGTAAATAACCATACAACCTTTCGTGTTAATGCTGTCATAGAATTTATCTAAATCAACAAGTTTTATTTTAGCGTCTTCTTTGTTCAAAAAAGAACATAACAATATACTTGATAAGATTAATCCAAGTAATTTACCTCTGTTTTCTATGACTTTCATAAACTTAATTTAGTTGTAATTTGATTTCCCAATTTGCTCGATTGCTTTGTTGTAATAAGGCGTATTTAATCCTAATGTCTGAGATTGTTCCACCACATATTCACTGAGTGTTGCAATTTCAGTTGGTTTTCCAAATATATAATCTCTATGCATACTTGATGAACTGCCGTCGGGTAATTTTAAGAACTGTTCCCAATGCTGCTCTAAGATATTATCAGGAAGTTTTATTTTCAAGGATTGTGATAGTGCAAATACTTCTACCATCATTTCTTTTAAATTGGTTGCATGTTCTGCATGCTCAACGATGTCTTTTTTGGTTAAGTTATAAGCCGAGGTGTAGGTTGCAATTGGGGAGATAAAAGTAAATTTACGCCAAATATTTTCTTCAATATTGTCTACACAAAATGCATGTATACCTGCGGCTTTAAATAAATTTTCAAGCGCAATTAAACGTTCACTATCTGAAGAGATGTGCTCAAAATAAAGAGAATGTGACTTGCTCTCCATTAATATTTGAGCGGGTGCTTCCAGCTTACTCACAATATAAATAAATGCCGAACAAAGTATTGAATCTGGAAATTTTCGTCTCAGTATTTCACTGTGGCTGATTCCGTTTAACAATGGTATCACGATTGTTTCTGCGTCAACTGAATTTGAAATGTTGTCGCATATATTTTCTAAATCATAACTTTTACATGATAAAACCACAACATCCATTTTGGGAAATGAAGAACAATTATCAGCCGCTATTGAAGGCCTTGCCAATATTGATCCTGCAGGTTCTATCAACTCAATACCATGGCTTAATATTTTTTCAAGATTTTTACCTCGAGACAGGAAGTAAATTTCAAAACCATCATTTTGCTCTGCATATTGGGCCAATTTTGCACCAATAAATCCCCCGACACCGCCAATTCCAGCAATTAAAATTTTCATGCTGAATAAGGCTTGAAGTCAAAATCAGATTTCAATACCGAGTAATGCACCGAATCAAGAAACTGACCATCAAAATAGCAATCTTCTCTAAAGTGGCCTTCTTTGGTAAATCCACTTGCTTGTAAAAGAGAAATACTGGCTTGGTTTGCAGGATCTACAACCGCGGAAATGGAATTTAAATTTAAATGCATAAATCCAAAATGCATCAAGGGTTTTAATATTTCCCTCATAACCCCTTTTTTGTGTTCTGGCTTATTCAAAATATAACCAATTTCTCCTCTGTAATTTTCAGGTTGCATGCTCACATAGCCAATAATTCCAATGAGTTTGGGATTGTTCTTGTACGAAATTCCCCAATTAACACTGTCATTTTCTGCAAAACCTTTTTGTATTTTATGGATATGCAACAAGGCTTCTTCTTTTAATTTACAGATTGGCCTGGGGATAAATTTCATAAGATCGGGATTCGAACGCATTTCGAATACTTCATCAAGGTCAGAGTCTTTTAATTCTCTTAAAACAAACCGTTCGGTTTCTAAAATAGGAAATGCTTTCATCTTACAATATTAATTGGCATTAATTTCAGTTTCAAATTTACACCTAAACAAATACATAGCCACTACGATACTTGAAATGCCTGCAAATAAAAATAACATATTGGAACCTAATTGCATCCAAATTATGCCAGCCAATACACTAGCCAATAGACTGAAAATGCTTTGAAATGCCGCGTATGTACCAATGGCTGTACCTGTGTCTTCATTGTTGCAATGGTTGCTTATCCATGCTTTAGAAATCCCTTCCGTCGCTGCGGCGAATAAACCGTAAATTAAAAATAAACCGCCTATGATCAAGTGGTGGCTAAATGTACCCATCCCGATATATACCATTGCAAATAGGCATATGCCAATGGTATACATTTTTTTCAAACCGATTTTGTCTGCCAATAATCCCAGCGGATATGCCGCTAGGGCATAAATCAAATTGTAGAATATATACAGACCTATTACCCAGGTGTCATCCATACCTTCAGACTTTGCTTTCAATAACAAGAAAACGTCGCTGCTATTGATGAGTGTAAACAAAAGCAATCCCTTAACCAATTGGCGGTAAGATTTTGTGCTGGTTTTCCAATACTTAAGAAATGAAAAAAAGGAGTTGTTTTTTGAATGCTTTTTTTCAAACTTTTTTTCTTTAAGCAACAACGATATCGCTACGGCAAACAGTCCGGGAATAAGCGCAAATACAAAAAGAGTTTTGTAAGAGGTGGGATGGAAGTATAAGTACAAAAGGCCTAAGCTTGGTCCAACTACTGCACCAATGGTATCCATAGACCGGTGAAATCCAAACACTTTACCTTTGTTTTCTTTTGTAGCTTCATTGGCTAAAATGGCATCACGGGCCCCCGTTCTTATTCCCTTGCCTAATCGATCTATAGTGCGCAGGCAAAACACCCAAAATGGAAAGACAAAAACCACCATTAAGGGTTTAGAAATTGCACTTAAAAAGTACCCTATACGAACAAAGGGGAGGCGTTTACCAGATTCATCCGACCATTTTCCAAAATAACCTTTACTCAGGCCAGCACTTGCTTCGGCAATACCTTCCAGTAAGCCAATTAATACAATTGAAAACCCAATTGAATTTAAGTACAAGGGCATTATTGGGTATAGCAATTCACTTGACATGTCTGTAAACAGACTTATCAAAGACAAAATCCAAATACTTCTAGTTATTGCAGACAAATGAGCTCTATTCTTTCAATTATCCAAGTAAAGAAACACCAATTATTTTTCCAATTCCGAAAGTTATTGCAGCAGCAATTAGGCCAAACAAAACTTGTCTAAATCCAGAATACCAAACACTTTTCCCCGTAAATAAAGTTATAGCCGCCCCAATAATAAATAAGCCCAAACCACTTAAAATGGTACTAAGTATTACAGCTTCATATCCACCCATAAAGAAAAATGGTATAACCGGTAAAATTGCGCCAATAGCAAACAAGATAAA
This sequence comes from Bacteroidota bacterium, assembly GCA_947451105.1. Classification (GTDB taxonomy): domain Bacteria; phylum Bacteroidota; class Bacteroidia; order NS11-12g; family UBA955; genus JABMMZ01. The sequence continues at coordinate 7,023 of CANFXY010000006.1, forward strand.
TGAACTTATTGCAGCTTCCATGGCCGATCCTTTTAAATCCTCTGCGTTGATGCCAAGTTCTTCTTTAATGAGTACTTCGTGCGCATGGTCTTTGTTCTTCATGATGTCTGAGGCCATTTTTCTTGCTTGTTCTTCGGGAATTCCTTTTGACATATAAATTAAAGCCAACTCTTTTTCTTCGCCCTCAGGGTTTGTCTCCAACTCATCCATTTCCAATTGCATTTGGTTTTCGTATAGTTCTTGAGAACTTTTAACTGAAATCCATTCACCTAAGGCCATAGACAATGCCCCAGCTAGTAAACCGGCCATGCCTGCCAACAAAACTTCTTTTTGACCACTGCTTGCACCAGCTATACCCATTACCAAACTGAAATTAGATACCAAGCCATCGTTACCGCCCAATACAGCAGCCCTTAAAGCATTGCCTCCAACTGAGCGGTGTCTTTTTTCAAATCTTGCCAAATTTGACCCTGAAATATTGGGGCTGTGGTTTAATATGTTTTTTAATATCGTAACATGCGCTGTGTCAGAGAGAGATTCTGTAGTATTTGTTTTCTTTCTGGCATTAACCACTGAGGATGAAATGCTTTTTTCTGTGTCCAACAATACGCCCAAGACATAATCGTAACCCAATACTTTGCCAATCTGTTTTAATATTTTAGCTCTATTTGATGGACCTGGCATATTGTTAATGTCCATTCCATTTTTTTGCATAAATGCCTGAGCATGTCCAAATTCAATCTCACTCATCTGATGAAAAACATTTGCCACATTTGCATCCTCTTCATGTTCAGCCAATAGCTTGTATAAAAAGCTTGCATCTATTTCTGTTTGTATGTTTTTTAAATCAATCATATTCCTGAGTTTTATGAAATACAAAGTTAGGATATTACAGAGAATAACTTTTTAAATGTTTGTTTTTATAATGTTTTATAATTTCCAATACCAGCAGCATGATGCTCGCACCAAAAATTGAAATTAGGAAGTGGAATAAGCCAGGGTTTTGAAAACTAAAAAGTGTTTGTAAGTAGGAAATATTAAGCGTCAACAGCAACATTAAAATTGCTATTGCTACAATTAATATTAAGGATTTGTTGTTTTCTTTAAGTGTAGAAAATACACTTCTGGTTTTCGAGAGGTTGCTCAAAATCAAAAATATATTTCCAACAATTAAAGCAGAAAAACTTATAGCTCTTGTCTCAAATTCTGAATGGCCTTCATTAATGGTAAATAAGAAAACGGCCAAAACAAATGCCAATAATAACAAGCCTTGTAAAACACTTTCGGCTATTTTGTTTCGGCCAAAAAAAGTGTCATTAAGATTTCTTGGCTTTCTAATCATAATGTCTTTTTCCTCCTTCTCCGATTCAAAAGCGATTGAACAAACAGGGTCAATAATTAACTCTAAAAACACAATATGAACGGGCAATAAAATGATTGGCAGATTTTCTTCTTTTTTGTTTCCCATCTCTTAAAACAAGCGTTCTAGGTGAGGCTATTTTTTTTAAAGCATCGAGTGCTTTTTCAGTTTTATTGCGGTTGTAAAATGTAATAAAAATTATAATCAGAATACTTGAAAATAAAATAATGCCTTCTCTGTAGTCACCAATAATGAGGTATAAAACCCCGCATGCCAGCAAAAGCATGAACATTGGCTCTTTTATGACACTAAAAGCAATTTCTAAAACTGATTTTTTCTCTGAATTGGGTAATTCATTGAATTCACCTTTGTCTAATTTTTGCTGAACCGACTTAGCGGACAATCCTGTTTCCATAGTAAATACAAATTTAAGCTACTTTGCTCTACTTGGTATTTTAATATGGGTTAATAAAAATCAACTATACCTGTTTCGACATTGTACAAGCCACCAACAATTTTTATTTTTCCTGCTGATTCTAATTCAGCAATTATTGGGCTCTCTTTTTTGATTCTATCAATTGTTAGCAATACGTTTAACTCAGAAACCTTATTCACAAAATCAAGATTTGAACCGTTTCGATTCAATGTAAAGCTTGATTCTTTGTCAATAGCAGGTTTTATTTTATCAAGCAAGGTTGTTAAGTTGCCCAATTGAACATGGTTGCAGGCTCCAATTATTGCACCGCATTTTGTATGTCCAAGAACCACAATGAGTTTAACGCCTACTTCGTGAATTGCAAATTCCATGCTGCCAAGTATGTCTTCGTTTAATATATTTCCAGCAATTCGAACGCTAAAGATATCGCCTAAACCAAGGTCAAAAATATGTTCTGTGGTTGTCCGAGAATCGATACAACTTAATACAATTGCAAATGGGTTTTGCCCAAATGAAGTTGCATTTACTTGTTGTTTTAAATATTTTTCAGCCCAATTGCCTTTGACAAATCGAGCATTTCCGTTTTTAAGAATTTCAAGTATTTCATCGGGATTCAATTTTTCTTGAGTTTCTTTATCCAGCACATCAACAAATTCAATTCGGTCCTCAAGATGATACTGCGATTTAATCCCCAATACATTTACCTTAATGTTCTTTATGCCTGAAATTGTATTTTTAAAATCGTTGATAATGTCTAATACATCTTGATCGATATAATCTGAATTGCTGCCATCAATAATAACTTTAGAATTATTTGGGATACTCAATAATGTGTCCTTGATGCTCGCTTTATTTAAAAAAGAAACCTGATTGGGTAATTCTATTCGCATGGTTTCATCCAAGTGCAATGTTTCCTTTTTCATTACAAATGGATTGTTAAAGTTACTCTTTAATAAATAGAATATACTGATTGTCAATCCGATTAGAACACCTATGAGTAAATCGGTAAACACAATGGCTAATATGGTACAGATAAAAGGGATAAATTGATTCTGCCCCTTTGAATACATGTTTTTATAGAGTTCCACTTTTGTAAGCTTATAACCTGTAACCAATAAGATGGATGCCAAGGACGCTAATGGAATTAAATTGAGAAAGGGACTTAAAGCCAATAAACTTATAAGTAAAAACAAGCCATGAATAATGCTTGATAATTTTGTTTTTCCTCCTGCATTGATATTGACAGAGCTTCTCACAATTACGGAGGTTATGGGTATCCCGCCAATAAATCCCGATAGCATATTGCCTGTTCCTTGTGCAATTAATTCTTTATTGGGAGAGGCATAGCGTTTTTCTGGGTCAATGTTTTCAATGGCTTCTAAATTTAATAATGTTTCAAGGGATGCTACAATTGCTATGGTTAAAGCAATTAGCCATACATTGTAATTGCCAATTTCGCTAAATTTAGGAAAGACAAACATTTGTTTGATTCCATTAAACATCGGGATGTTAACAAGATGACTCTGCTCTATTTGTAAAGAAGGAATAAAAATACCGAAAATGTAATTGATTAAAATGCCAATAAATACAACAATCAATGAAGCGGGTAAAAATTGTAATTTTTTTAGTCTAGTTTTATCCCAATAGATCAAAACAAAAAGTGAAACAATCGATACAATCAATGCTCCCCAAGAAAAAAAGTTGAAAATCTTTAACAACTCTGAAAAAGTGTTTTCGCCATCGGCTTGGAAAAACGAAAAATCATCCTCTGGATCTTTGTCATATCCCATTGCATGCGGTATTTGTTTTAATATTAGAATAACGCCAATTGCTGCCAATAAGCCTTTTATAACATTGCTTGGGATGTAGTTGGCGATAAATCCACCTTTAAAAATACCAAGTAATATTTGGAATAGACCTGCAATTACAACAGCCAAAAGGAAAATTTCGAAACTTCCCAATTGTGTGATAGAGCTCAATACAATTGCTGAAAGTCCTGCTGCAGGTCCGCTAACACTGGTTTGCGATTGGCTTAAAAAACCCACAACAATACCGCCAATTATCCCGGAAATAATGCCAGATAATAAAGGTGCGCCGCTGGCCAATGCAACGCCTAAGCACAAAGGCAAGGCAACCAAAAACACCACTAAGCCCGCCGGTAAATCACTTTTAATTTTTTTAAACATTTTTTATAATTATTTGAATATCTAATTATCTAATTATTCGCAATTTAGGCAATCGTTTTTTTAAATTAAATAGATTTTTTCGACATTTTTTTATGGGTTTTAACCTTATTCTTCCAAGGAATAAATAATTGCTTTATTTGCTCAGTTTAAAAACATGTTTTGTCTTTTATTCATCAAATTTCAAGTTCCGTTAAAAAAATTTAATAATTGTTTTGATTTTATTTCATTTAAAATTGCACCTTTAATATTTCTGATTCTGAATCTTGAGCAATTATATCAAATGTATAAAGACATGGTTTATAACCTTGCACTGAGTTATGTTCAAAATTCTGAAGATGCTGAAGAAATTACCCAAGATGTATTTGTCGCCGTACACCAATCAATCTCTGGTTTCAAAGCCCAATCGAACATAAAAACGTGGATTTACCGCATAAGCATCAATAAGTCTTTGGATTTCATAAAAGCCAAAAAGCGTCAAAAAAGATTTGGTAACTTTACCTCTTTGTTTTTTGACAACCGTTCAGAAATAAAATACCAAGATTCAGATTTTAAACACCCAGGTATTGTTTTGGAGGAAAAAGAGGCCATCATGCACTTGTTTAAAATCATCAATCAATTGCCAGACAATCAAAAAACAGTTTTAATACTTTCTAAAATTGAGAATAAGTCACAGAAAGAAATTTCTGAAATAATGAATATTTCAGTCAAGGCAGTAGAATCACTGTTTCAAAGGGCCAAGAAAAATATTGAAAAAAAAATATACCCAAACAAAGGATTAACAAAATAACATCGTCTAATTATCTACAAAATGAAACCGAACCATCCAATAGATCATTTAAGCCAAATTGAAAAAGTGGAAGCGCCTGCACATTTGTTTGAAAAAATTCAAACTAGAATTGACAAGCAAAAAGCAGAAAGTTTTTCAATTGCGGCATCTTATGCTATTGCAGCATCAATTGTTTTATTTCTTTGCCTAAACATTAGTCTAATTGTTTTCAAAGAAAACGCGAACAATAAAATGAATTTATTTACCCAATTGAATACCAATAACGATCTATACAAATGAACAAAGTAAAATTATTAAGCGTGGCAGCAATTATACTGCTGATAACTAATTTAATTTCATTGGCATTTATTTTAAACAATAAGCCAGGTAAGAGAGAAGGCCCGAAAGACTACATCATCAAACAATTGAATTTTGATGAAAATCAAATAAAGGAATATCAAAAATTGATATTTGACCACCGAATGAATATTCGCAATTACGATGATAAAATATACATACTCAAAGGCGAATTATACGGCTTTTTGAATTCACATTCTGAAACTGAAAAAGATTCGTTAATAGGTGAGATTGCGAAAGCTCAAATGGAAGTAGAAAAAATCCATTGTAAACACTTTAAAGATATAAAGAACTTGTGCAAACCATCTCAAATGAATGCCTATAACGACTTGTTGTTAGAAATGTCATACTTGTTCTCGCCATACAGGAAGCCCAAAAATTAAAATGAGCCCATCGTTTAGATACTTTTCTCTTTTATTTCTGTTTTTTATAAACAACGCTTTTGCAACACCTTTGGCAAAAGTAAAAGTAGTACTAAATCGACCAGCTCTAACAGATTCAATAGCAATCGATGTGTTTAAATGCTATCTGTCAAACATTGTAATTTCTGATTCTAATTACAAGAATGACTTAAGTCCAAGTAATTATCATTTATTGGATTTTTCAAATTCGGATACAATCTTTCTCTTTGTAAGTCCTTTTGCAAATGCCAATTCTATTGAATTTAATTTGGGCATAGACAGCATAATCAATTCTTCAGGGGCATTGGGTGGCCAATTGGATCCGAGCAACGGTATGTACTGGACCTGGCAAAGTGGCTATATCAATTTCAAAATTGAAGGCTCATCTCCAATCTGCACGTCAAGAAACCATGAATTTCAATTTCATGCCGGAGGCTATGCCTACCCTTATAATGCATTAAAAGCATTTAAGTTTGAATTGCAACCCAACAAACCGTTTCATATAGAAATTGACCTAGCACTTTTTTTCAATATGATTTCGCTTAAAAATCTTGACCATGTGATGTCACCTGGCCCCAATGCACTTAAAATTTCCAAAGCCTTAGCATCTTGTTTTAAAATAGTCGAGGATGAAAAATAAATTAATTTTATTGTCTGTTTTATTGCTTTGCATCGCTTTTGTTTCCATCAATAAAAACGCCTTCAAATATCCTAAATATTTCCCCAAACCGGTTTATGCACTTGAAAACAATAATAGGACTGAATTTAAAATTGAATTAGGTCGGGTTTTGTTTTATGATCCAATACTCTCCAAAGACAACTCGATCTCTTGTGCTTCTTGCCACAACCCTTATAATGCATTTGCCCATGTTGACCACAGTTTAAGCCATGGCATAAACGATAAAATTGGCAAACGCAATGCGCCTGTATTGTTTAATTTGGCTTGGCAGAAATCGTTTATGTGGGATGGAGCCATCAATCATTTGGATGTTCAAGCGCTTGCGCCAATCACACATCCCGATGAAATGGGGGAGACCATTTCAAATGTATTGCTAAAGTTGAATCGAAGTCAATCCTACAAACAATTGTTTTACAAAGCATATGGTGACTCGCTGATTAATTCGGAAAGAACGCTAAAGTCAATTTCCCAGTTTTTGTTGAGTTTAATCAGTTCAAATTCTAGATACGACAGCATGGTGCTTGGTAAAATAAAATTTAATACGAAAGAACAAAATGGTTACCGCTTATTTCAATTGCATTGCAATACCTGCCATAGAGAACCACTGTTTACGGATTTCACATTTCAAAGCAACAGACTGAGCATCGATACCAGTTTGAATGACTTAGGTCGATACAGTGTCAGTTTATTGCCCCGTGATTCATTTAAGTTCAAGGTTCCTACTTTGAGAAACATTGAGTTTTCTTACCCTTACATGCACGACGGACGTTTTAAAACCTTAGCCCAAGTCATGAACCATTACAATTCTATAGGCTTGATAAACGAAAATATATTAAAAGAACTTCGTAAAGTTATGAAATTAAGTAGCAACGAAAAGGTTGACCTCATTGCTTTTTTAAAAACCTTAACGGATAAAAAATTTCTTTTTGACGCCAAGCACACTTATTCTAAAAACAATAAATAAGCAGCAAAGGATTTTGAAATTTAAATCGTCTAAACATTAAAACATGAGAAAAATATATTTAAGTATAGCCTTTATCACAACATCAATTTGCAGCATAAACGGACAATCTGTTCCCAATTCTAGCTTTGAGACTTGGTCGCAAAATGGTCCTTTTGAAACACCAAACAATTGGAATGTCAGTCCTGCCGCATCGAAGTCAACCGATGCCCATACAGGAAGCTATGCTTTGCAACTAAAAACGGGGATTTTCACCAATCCACAAACCCAGTCGACTGATACCATTCCAGGAATGGCAGCCACCGGTCAACAGGGTATGGGGCCCGGCAATCAAGGTGTCAATGGTTTTCCTTATACTGCCAGACCAGATAGCTTGGTTTTTTGGTACAAATACCAAGCCCAAAATCTAGACTCATTTGTGGTTCGTTTAACTTTATCAAAATGGAATGCTAATGCGAAAGTCATCATTTCAGATATTGTTTTTAAGGGTGGTACAACATCCAAATACACAAGAATAGCTCTTGCCGTTCAATATTTTTCAAATTCAACACCCGATACTGCAACCATTCAGGCAATTAGCAGTCAAAGTCCTAGAGAAAATTTAATTTTGGGTTCCACATTAATTATAGATGACATCAGTTTTAAGAGCAACAGCAGCTCTTTTGACAAAAGTGTTCAGAATGATGAAAAACAGATTTCATTGTTTCCAAATCCTTGCTCTCAGGTGTTATCCATAGCGAATTTTACAAGTGAAAAGCTTAAATTAATTGATGTATATGGTTCTGTTGTATTAGAGCAAAATACAATGGGATTAAATCAACTTGAACTATCAACCGCTTCATTGGCCTCCGGAATTTACTTCTTGGTTCTAAATGATGGCGTTTACCACAAAATAATAAAAGAATAAATGAAGATAAGATCTTTTTTCACAACAATTTGTTTGTTTGCATTTCAATATTCAAATGCACAATACAACCAATTATGGATTCCAGATACTTTAACTGGTACCAATTTTAATTTGACCATTAAAGACACCTTTGCGCAAATTTGCAATACGGGTAACCAAACCATTACTGGGGGGATTAATGGCAAATTTTGGGGACCAACTTTGTTCTTTAAAAAAGGGGATGTGGTTCATTTAAATGTTAAGAACAACTTAAACGATTCTACAACAATACATTGGCATGGTATGCATTTGCCTGCTGTGATGGATGGTGGTCCTCATCAAGTTATTCCACCTGGTGCGCTTTGGCAACCGTATTGGAAAGTGGTGAATAATGCATCCACCTATTGGTACCATCCACATTTGCACGAAATGACCATGGAGCATATAACAAAAGGTATCGGTGGATTGATTATCGTAAGAGATAGTGTTGAATCTGCTTTGAAATTACCAAGAACTTATGGATTCGATGATATTCCATTGGTGCTAACGGATAGGGATATAAATTCCTCACGTCAATTTGATTTGGTGCCTTATGGCGATAGTTGTTTGGTAAACATGACACTGAGAGCTCAATATACAGTTCCCAGCCAGGTAGTGCGTTTCAGGTTGTTAAATGCAGCCATTGAACGTTCTTTTAACATTGGATTTAGCGACAATAGAACATTTTATGTTATTGGTTCTGATGGCGGATTATTAAATGCACCTGTCCCTTTAACCCGTTATTTATTGCATGCTGGAGAAAGAATTGAGATTCTGGTAGATTTCAAAGGCCAATCATCATCAATTGATTTAAAAGCATTTAATTCAACTCTTGGGAATGCGATACCAGGTGGCGAGAATTTTCCAAATGGGCCCTTTGCGAATGCACTTGGAAAAAAAGACTTTGTGATGTTGCATCTAAATTTCAAATCAGCAAGCGGCAATGCAATAACAAGCATACCCAGTGCTTTAACCAACAATGTGCTTTTAAAAGCGGCTGATGCTCAAATTACAAGAGCCTTGACCATGACAGATAGTGCAGGTGTTCCAGGAACATTAGGCCCTAATACCTTTATCTTAAACCATAGGTTGTTTAAACTGAATTATATCGATTACCAAGTGCCTTTGAATAATACTGAAATTTGGCAAATCACCAATTCTACTGCATTTGGACATCCTTTTCATATACATGATGTAGAATTTAATATTATCAGTGTCAATGGCGCCGCACCAACAGCTGCACAAGCGGGTTGGAAAGATGTTGTTTTTGTGCCTGGCGCAACTGGTGGTGGACCCGGTGGTGGAGGAACACCTTATGTTATAAAATTCATTGCAAAATTTGATGATTACGCCGATGCATTGCATCCGTTTATGTACCATTGCCATATTTCATTGCACGAAGACGAAGGCATGATGGGACAATTTGTTGTTACAGATCCCAAAAATCAAATAAACATTTCTGAAAATGAGTCTCCTTTCTTTTTGTATCCAAATCCAGCAAACAATACACTGTATTTTAATTTTAGTAACCCAAATCAAAATATTTATTATGTAAGAATTGTTGATGCAGTTGGTAGAACAGTATTGATGTTGCCTGCGCCAGATTTGAGTAAAGGTATAGATATTTCAGAATTTAATTCGGGAATATACACTGTCATTTTAACGGATGGCCACTCGAAGAAAGTGAGCACCCAAAATTTTGTAAAGGAATAATATGAAAAAAATAGTAAGTACTTTCTTTTTACTATTGACATTACCCCTTTTTTCTCAAAGGGGAGTTGTTTTGATTATAGCAGATGATTTGGGCACCGACTATTTTGGGTTTTATCCCGACTATGTTGATACGGTTGATGTTCCAAACATTAGGGCTTTGGCTAAAAAAGGGATTAGATTTGTTAATGCAACTTCAAATCCTGTATGCTCTTCCACGCGTTCAGGAATATTAACAGGCCGTTATAGTTTTAGAACTGGAGTTGGTGGTATTGTGGGTGGCATTGGGGGATCAAACCAACTGGATACCTCTGAATTGAGTATCCCTAAAATGCTTAATTTTTACAATCCTAAAATTAATAAGGCAAACATTGGAAAGTGGCATTTGCATCAACCAAATCCAGCAAGTAATTTATTGAATCCCCTAAAAATGGGTTACAACCACTATGAAGGTCCATTTATTGGTCAGTTGCCAAGCTTTACAAATTGGACCAAATACAATGACGGTGTTTCTAGCAATGTTAAAAATTATGCAACTAGCGAAAATGTAAACAATGCTGTATCTTGGTTAAAGGTACAAAATAATCAACCTTTTTTCTTGTGGCTTGCTTTTAATGCACCACACGAGCCATTGCATCTGCCACCTGCTGGGCTTCATTCATACACACAATTGTCTGGAACCACTCAAAATATAAACAGCAATCCAAAGGCTTATTTTAAAGCAATGATACAAGCAATGGATTATGAAATAGGCCGTTTATGTGACTCCTTAAAAGCAATGAACCGATTTGATAGTACCGATTTTATTTTTATTGGCGATAATGGTAACACGGCAAGAACAGCGCAAATAAGTGATTTAACGAAAGCAAAAGGCACCGTTTATCAATATGGTATTCATGTGCCTTTTATTGTGTCAGGGCCATCCGTAGTAAATCCCGGAAGAATTTCAAGTGCCTTGGTAAATACCACAGATATTTTTGCAACGGTCATAGAAATGTTTGGATATTCTCAATGGAAACAGAAAATCCCAAGCAACAAACCTGTGGACAGCAAGAGTATTTTGCCAATCATTAAAAACCAATCCAATTCAATTCGTTCGTGGGCATTCTCTGAAATTTTCAAATTGACGACCGATTCAGCCGATGGCAAGTCCATGCAAACTTTAAATTATAAACTGATCAGATTTGATTATGGGAAAGAAGAGTTTTATTGCCTTAAAACAGATCCACAGGAATCATTAAATCTTTTAACTCAAAATTTAGATACAAGTCAATACAATGCCTATGTTTATTTATGCAACCAAATGACCAGTTTAATAGGTAAGGGCGCAACGTGTTCAAATTCTGGTATAGGGAAGGAAATAAACAGTTCAAGCATCATTTCAATTACAAATCCTCTCGTCTCTAAAATTCAAATTCAGGGTTTGTTAGAAAACATATATACAGAATTGTATAGCAATACTGGACAATTAATTTACCATGGAAATTCAATTGAACAAGTTGACTTTTCATACTTAAACCAAGGAATTTATTTTCTTAAAACATCAAATAACAGAATCTTTAAACTAATAAAATTATAAAAATGATTAGAAATGCTAGCCTCGCAATTGCGCTTGTTTTTTCAATACTTGCAAACGCTCAAACCAATCCAATAATCACCTCTTGGTTGCAGAACACAACTGGAATTTTGGGTAGACACTACGTGAATGGTAACTCAACACCGATTAAAGATGCAGATACTGCCAATGTCATGACGGTGTCCTATTCAGGTAATTGGGTTTACATAAGAACCAATGGCGTGCCTTCGTATATTACAGGACCGTTTTTAGATGGAAACCCTTCATTTACAACAGCACAAAAAGCCATCTTTAAATTAAGTTTAAACCCTGCAAAAAACACAGGTACTTTAACCAACACAAACGGTGGAAATATTGGACTATTTATTAATGGTGTTGCGCTATTCGATTACCGTGATGGTGTCTCTTGGAGCAATGCAAACAATGCGTTAAAAGGTGGTCCTTTAGGTGGCATGGGAGATAATGTTTGGAACCGCGATGCTGTTGTTGCAGAGAGAAAAGGTTTTGATTGTGCAAAAGGCCATCCAGCTATGGGAAATTACCACCACCACCAAAATCCAAGTGCATTTAATTTAGACCTTAACGTGGTTTCAACGGTTTGTAACCTATACAATGCAGATGGATTGTATGTTATAGATTCAACAAAACATTCTCCTCTTATTGGTTTTTCTTACGATGGATTTCCTATCTATGGTGCTTATGCATTTAAAAACGCTGATGGGACAGGTGGTGTTGTACGCATGAAATCTGCATATAAATACAGAAATATTACAACAAGAACCACCTATTCAAATGGCAGCAATGTTACTGCTGGTCCTGTTGTTTCGAGCACGTATCCTCTAGGTTATTTTAGAGAAGATTATGAATTTGTTGCAGGCACAAGCGATGATGTTTTGGACGTCCACAATGGCCGTTTTTGTGTAACCCCTGAATACCCTAATGGAATTTATTGCTATTTTGCAACTGTAGACGCAAATTGGAATTCTGCATATCCATATGCGGTTGGTCCAACATTTTATGGGGTGAAAAATGCCGTAAAGGTTTCGAGTATTAGCGAACCTGTCACCATTTACAAATCGAAAAATACCGGACTAGAAAGCATAATTCAAGAAATGAATATTAGCATTTATCCAAATCCTGCAAGCGATTTGTTGGCTATACAATGCAATGAGATCAACCGTGATAACATCAATATAGAGTTGTATGATTTTACTGGCAAACTGGTTCAATCTTGTGTTTTATTACAAGGCAGTACCATTGCTTATTTTGATACCCAAACATTGTATGCTGGTCAATATGTGGTAAAAATCAATACCCCTAGCAAGGTTTATACGCGCAACGTTAGCATCCTTAAATAATACGTTATGCTAAGACCTTCATTGCGCTTAATTGTCTTGATTTTCACCTTCGTTGTAGTAGGTTTTGTCAGCGATACCCTGCAAGTTGTTAACGATTTTAGCCTTAAAAACATCGATAGTAAAATGGTTTCTTTAAAAAACTATAAAGATGCCAAGGGGTTTATCATCGTATTTACATGCAACCATTGTCCTTTTGCAAAACTTTATCCTGAACGCTTAAACCAATTAAATCTAAAATACAAAGCTTTAGGCGTTCCGTTAATTGCAATTAGCTCAACGGACACCATCATGTATGCTGATGACACTTATCCTAAAATGGTAAAGAAAGCGAAGAAAGAAAAATTTAATTTTCCATATTTATTTGACGGCGATCAATCCGTAGCAAAGAATTTTTCCGCACAAAAAACACCTCATGCTTATGTGGTTTGGAAAGAAAATGGAAAGTGGGTAGTTAAATACGATGGGGCGATTGACGACAACGGAAACGATCCTGAAAAAGTGAGTAAACACTATGTTGCAGATGCAGTGGATTCCTTGTTGAAGAATAAAACCGTTGCTATCCGTCAAACCAAATCCATTGGTTGTCAAATTCTTTTTAGAAAATAAAGTTATAATACCGTTCTAATCTAAGTTCAAATTTGAATAAACGTCAATTTCAGAATTGCTTGAAGCTTCGGAATTTAAATTGCTTTTTGGAAGAATAAGTAAAGGGTTGTTCTTGCCGTATTTTACCTCTTCTGTTTGGTTTAAATTGCTCATTAAGTTTATTAAATCCTTGGTGTAATTGTCCAATGACAAAGCCTGTGAATATGCACTTGAAAGACTTAGGATTAAAAAAAAGCAGATGGTTGATTTTAGATGCCCTAGATTCTGATTTTTTAGTAAAATATTCACCCATCAAAGGTGGCATTAATTAGTCTGCAAACTCTTACATTCTAAATTTTATAGTTGTAAAAATTACGGATATTATTAAATGTGTTCAGGGTTTACATACGGCAATGTAATAATAAATTCAGTACCTTCATTAGGTTTGCTTTCAGCGACTATATTTCCGCCCATACTTTCCAATTGTGCTTTTACCATATACAATCCAATCCCATTGCCATCGGTATTGTTATTAAATCTTTTGTAGAGACCAAACAATTGACTGCCATTTTTTTTCATGTCTATGCCTATGCCATTGTCCTTGAAATGCAAAATGACTTTTTCCTTTCTAATCTCTGACCAGATGCGCAAAGTTGGCACTTGGCCTTCCTTCACATATTTCATGCTATTGCTTATTAAATTATAAAACACACTGTTTAAATAGGTTCTTATAGATCCAATCTTTTCGCATTTTGAAAAATCAAAACTTATTTGAATCTTACTGTTTTCAATTTGTTTGCCTAAAATATCTTTAACATCTTTAATTAGATCCTTAAATTCAAAAAAATCATTCAGCTCAGAAACATCTTTTTTACTTTTAATATTTCATTTAAATCTACAATGACATTTTCTAAGCGCTCAGTTGAAATGTCTATTTTTTCTAAAATCTCTTCTTTCTCAATTGGGTCGTTCGACTCTTTTAACAATGCATTTAAAGCAACAATATTGGCAACTGGCGCCCTCAAATTATGGGACACAATGAAAGCAAATTGCTCTAAATCTTTGTTTCTTCGGGTCAAAACTGTATTGGTGTTTAGAATGGCATTTTCCATTTCCTTTCGTTTGCTAATGTTTTGCCCTGAGACACAATAGCCAATAATTTCTTTTTCGTCAAGGACTGGAATCGCAGTTATTTCAAAATAATTGATTTTTGATTTATTTGAATAGGTGGTTTCATAACTGTAAGATTTCTTTTCCCTTTTGATTTTCTCAAATACCCAATTGAATTTTTCTTTCCTGTCTGCTTGAAGCAATTTTGGAAAATTCAAACCTACTTTTATTTGAAATCCAGTTAAATTAGAATATTCTTTTAACATGATTTTATTGTAGGATTTAATTTTGAAATTAATATCCATTAACAAATAGCCTATTTCTGTGTTTTTGAAAATAGAACTCATATTGGCCTCAGACTTATTAAGAAGTTTATACGCATCCTCTTTCTTGAAATGTGTCTCAAGCATTTCTGCTATGGTGTTGAGTAAAAAACGCTCTTCTTTTAAAAATATATAATTTACGGACGAGTCTTTTTCCGATGGATAAACAACTTCAATGTAAGAGTCTGGATAATCTTTACACGTAATTTCAGAACGTATAAAATTATCACTTGCGTTGTATCCTATTGATTGATAAATGTCTGTTCCACATTTCAGTCTTGCCTCACAAGCTAAATCATATTGAAAAGCATTTGGAATTAGATTTATTACACTTCTTAATAATGTTTCCCTCTCATGGGTGTCATCCAAAAGCAATTTGTTGACCTGTTGCACAACATCAAGCTCTTTAATTCTTAAGCTGAGCAATAACCTTGTTTGTTCCTTCTTGTTTCTTATACGAATATTTTTAACTGCACTGGATAAATTCTTAGCGATGGTCTCTAATACTTTCACTTCTTGGTCGTCAAATGAATTGATGCTATTTGAGTAGATGTTAATGTTTCCTGTTACATGCTTTTGAAAATTCAATGCAATGGATACGCATCCTTTCAAACCATACTCGTCTGCTTTTGCTTGCCAAAATTCAAAGTTCTTTAACAGCTTAAAATTATTTGCAACGGTAGTAATACCAGTATTGAGCGCCGCAGCCGTAGGGCCGCTTCCTTGAACCTTGTCGGCCAAATTAATGTTGATGTCTTTTGTGTAGCCAGTTTTTCCAGATGCAGCTGCTATTTTGACATTCTGATTTTCTGCGTCGAATTCGGGTTTAACACCAATCCATACCAATTCATAATTGCCAAATTCAACCAAGTATTTACAAACCTCTTGAGTTAAATTAAGTTCATCGTGTATGTTGTATATTAACTCACTTACTTGGTTAATTAACTTTAACTCAGAAATTGTCCTTTTTAATTTTTGGTCAACCAGAACTTTCTCTGTCGTGTCAGTTAAAATTCCATTCCAAATGGTGTTTCCATTTAATTGTCTAAATGGGACGGAGTTGAAATGAAAGTATTTAGGTTCACCTTTCACATTCATGCCCTTTACTTCAATATCAAAGAGACTTAAATCTTGCAAAGAAATTTTTCCTTTTTCATAAATTTGATCTAAGTCTGCTGCATCTATAAATGCCTTCAATAATTCTTGATTCTTATACAATTCTTCTAAACTATATCCCGAATACGTCTCTATATTCTTACTTAAATATGTAAATTGACCATTACCCTCTGCGAAATAAGTGTACTGGTAAATTATAACCCCAGGAATATTGTTGCTTAAGGTTTCTAAGAAAGCGTTGTTAGAATCTAATACTTCTGTATTCATTTTTTTCTTTAATACAGATAGTAAATTATAAATGTATAAGGGTGCAAAGATAGTAAATTATTTACCCCAATGGTATAATTTTTCGCTTTAAATGCTATTATTTAATCGTTTTATTTCAACAGGTTGACTGGTGAGAGTTGCTATAGGATTGGTTTGGCGTAACTTAAACGCTCCAATTGCAATGTTTTGTGGTAGCCATCTAATCCACTTCCTGCCAAACTTCCAGCTTTTTCAATGTCTAAATATCCGTCGTCGCCCCAAAGTGTATCATTTAAATACACGCCAAGAATTTCTCCAATAACAAGACTTGTATTGTTAATTTTCAACTCTACGATTTCTCTTAATTCTAAAGCAATTTGGATATGGCTCTCCAATACAAATGGCGCATAAAAACCATCTTTAAATTCTCTGCTTAATCCACTAGCATCAAATTCTGAAGTTTCTTCTGGATAACGGGCGGATGTTTGATGCGCTTGCTTATATATTTCTTCGTTAATATGGTTAACTGTAAAATATTTTGTCTCTAAGATATTGCTAACGGTATGTCGAAGATGGGCATCTGGTCTGGAGATAAATCCCAACAAGGCAGGATTTGCTCCCAAGTGAACAAATGAGTTGAATATAGCTAGATTGTTTGTTCCAGCTTTGTTTTTTGTGCCAATGAGACCAATGCTTTTAAAGCCTGTTAATGAATTTATTAAATTAGCCCGCTTTCTTGAATCCATTTCAAGAAGAACTTTTTTGCTCAAATGTGTGTTTTGATTTATCATATAGCTGTCTTTTAAACCAAAGTAGAACTAAAATGTTTGTTCTAATTAGTCAGATTTAGTCGTTTTCTGACAACCATAGATAAATGACATCTTGTATTCTGGTCCTGTAATTTCCGGTTATTAGTTCTTTGTTTTCTTCAACAGGACAAATACGGTTGCTTAAAAACACAAACACCAAACCATATTTTGGATCAGCCCAAGTACAGGTGCCGGTAAAACCTGTGTGGCCAAACATTTGATGACTGCCTAGAGTACTTGCTGGACTCGCTTTTCCTGTGAAATCGGGTTTGTCAAACCCCAAACCTCTTCGAGAATCTAAATTTTGGTAGGTTGTAAATTTCTTTACCGTGCTCAATTTTAAGTATTCTTTTCCATTGTAAGTGCCACCCTGCTCCAACATTTGCATCAATGTTGCCAAGTCACCTGCGGTTGAAAAGATACCTGCGTGACCACTCACGCCACCCAACATTGCTGCTGCAGGGTCGTGGACATAGCCACAAAGTTCTTGTTGCCTAAATAATCGGTCCAATTGTGTTGGTGCGATATTGTCGGTCTTTTGCTTTTTCCAAGGATTGTAGGTAATGTATTTCAAACCCATTGGCTTGTAAAAATGCTCGTCAACATATTGGTCCAAACCTTTTCCTGATACTTTCTCTACAACCAATTGCATCAATAACATGCTTAAGTCACTGTAACGGTATACTTTTGATTCTAGAGGCGAATCGAATATGCGCTTATATATGGTGTCTTTATTGGCTTTCAACATGAATAGTTTGTCTGCTACTTTAATGCAAAATGCACTGTCTTCTTTGGCGCAGTATACACTGTCGATGTAAGGCAAGGTTTCTTTGTAAAAAGGAATCCAAGCGGTTAATCCCGCACGGTGTTGGAGTATTTCTGAAATAACTAAGTTTTCTTTATTGGTTCCCTTGGCTTGAGGCAAATAATGGCCTAAAGTTTTCTGTAAATCAATTTTGCCTTGTTCATAGAGTTTCATTACAGCAAGGGTAGTAGCCGCAATTTTTGTAACAGAGGCAATGTCATACATGGTGCTGTCATTAACTTTTTTCAACTTGTCGTAATTCAAGTATCCATAAGAACGGTTGAAAACCGCTTTTCCATCTTTCAATACCAATACCCTGCATCCTGGTGCAGCTTTCTTTTGCATCAACTGCTGAACAATGCCATCAATTTCATTTAGTTTATTGGTGTTAATGTTGCTGTTATTGGACTCACTGTTGGTGTAAGCTCTAAGTTTTATTGGCAATTTACCCTTTTGAGGGATTTTACCAGTTATTAAATTAATGGCAGCTTGATGGTAATATTTTAAGTCTTCATAGGCCGCAACAACGCTTGCATTTTCGGGTAAATATTGTAAAACATAGGGATTGCAAAATCCCACTACTATTAGTTTCTTTTTACTTGCCAAAAGTTTTATTAAAGCAAAATCATTGTCTGTATAACCGGCCTTTTCTTGTTTCCAAAATTTAGGCTGGTGCAAACTTAACACAACGGTGGTGTAAGGACCTAACTTGTTGAGCAATCCACCTTGTTTCTCCGCATTGGCATCCTTGTCCATTGAAATAAAATGATTGTATCCGTTGGCGCTCAATTCCGTTTTCCATGTAGACTCCAAAAGGTCGCCTACCGTGACGAAAACTGTTTTGTCATTGTCTAACTGAGCAATTGTTTTTTGAGGATCCCTAATTATTTCAACGGTTGAATTTGCTACGTTTTGAAGCAAGACCTCGTTATTATTGCTGTTCAAGTCCTGCAACAAATGAGCTGTTTCAATTGGTTTGTAGTGGTCCAATCCGGCAACTTTTTTCCATTTTAAAATTCTTGTGACGCGCTTGTCTAATTCACTTTCACTCACGATTCCTTTTGTAATGGCATCTTTTATCAATTCAAATGCTTTTGGTACATTTTCACTAAACATTAAGATGTCATTCCCGGCCAAAAATGCTTCAAGTTCTAAAAATCCTGGTTCATAATATTTTGAAACACCCTTCATGTTCAAGGCATCTGTAATCACTAAGCCATCAAATTTCATTTTCTGACGAAGTACCGTATCGATGATATATTTTGACAATGATGCAGGTCTGTTGGGTCTAGAATCCAATTGCGGAAAGTAAATGTGAGCAACCATGATCGATGGGACCCCTTGTCCTATCAAATATTTAAATGGATAAAACTCTGAGCTGTCCAATTGCTGGTACGATTTGTCAACCTCAGGCATGTCAAGATGAGAGTCTGTATGAACATCTCCATGTCCAGGGAAATGCTTAGCACATGACAATACATCTTCACTCAGCATTCCCTTGCTAAATGCATCTGCGGTAAAAGAAATTCTTTTCTTGTTGTCTCCAAAAGCCCTGAATCCAATTATCGGATTCTTAGGATTGACATTAATGTCTACATCGGGGGCAAAATTCATGTGTATGCCAAGGCGCTTCAAGTCGCGCGCTATGGCTGCACCAATTTCATAGGTTAAACTGTCTTTTTGTAACGCACCTAGTGTGATTGCATATGGATATTTCTGCGTGTGTTGTAAGCGCATAGCTAAGCCCCATTCAGCATCAATTCCAATCATCATAGGTACTTTTGATATGGATTGTAAATAATTGCTGAGATAGGCTTGTTTTAATGGGTCATTTTGAAAAAACACCAAGCCGCCAACATGGTAATTTAATACTTGATTTTCCAAATCTAGTGTATGCTGCGCATCCTTATTGCTGTATGCTGCAACCATAAACAACTGTCCAATTTTCTCATCTAAGCTCATTTGCTTGAGTTGGTACTCATACCAAAATTCAGGCACTTGGGCTTTCAATTTGCAATTGAACAACAAACAAATTGCAAGTGTAAATATCTTAAAGATTTTATTCAAAATGGGTAATTATGTGAAACTATCTTTCGAAGTTGGCTTTTCTTTTGTTTAAAAAAGCATCGGTGCCTTCTTTAAAATCCTTGGTGCTAAATGCATGGCCAAATTCTTCAATCTCGGTTAAGAAGCCATCCTTGCCCTCTGTGAAATAAGCATTAATGCACTTAATTACTTTGGCAACAGCTAAAGGCGATTTGCTTGAAATCTTATTTAAGATCTCATTGCATCTTGGCAATAAATCTTCTATTGGAAGCACCTCATTCACCAAGCCATATTCCATTGCTTCATTTGCTCCAATTACATCAGCAGTTAGCAACAATTGTGTGGCTTTGCCTTTTCCAATTAATTGAATTAAACGCTGTGTGCCTGCATAACCAGGAGGCAAACCAAGATTTACTTCAGGTTGGCCAAATTTGGCATTTTCTGAAGCCAAGCGCATGTGACAAGACATAGCCAATTCGCAACCACCACCGAGGGCAAAGCCGTTAACCGCAGCGATTACTGGTTTGCCAGAGTTTTCAATTGTATTCATTACCTCATGTCCGTCTGCTGACATTTTACGTCCTTGTTCTGAAGTGAAATTTACAAATTCAGATATGTCTGCTCCGGCTGCAAAAGCCTTTTGACCAGAACCTGTCAATACAATTCCGTGAATTTCTTTATCGGCATTGGCTTCAATAACTGCTTGTTTTATTTCTTGAAGGGTTTGAATATTTAGCGCATTTAATTTACTTTCTCTATTGATGGTAATCGTGCAAATACCATTTTCGTTGTTGCTTAAAATGTTTTCGTACATAATGGGCAAATTTAAATTAAAAATTTAAGATACTTATATGGAGTTTATAGCCAAGGTGTCTAATTAAATAAATACTTCTATTCAGGTCTGTTAGATAATACTATTTGTATACCGCTCAATTTAAATTATTTTTGTTGAACTACTCTATGAGAAACCTTTTTCTACTTTTTACTTTTTGTTTTGTCTTTTCGTCAACTGTATGTGCTGATATACCTAAGGATTTAATAAAACGGATACTTAATGCAAATGCTTCGTTTGAACAATACCAAATTAAATACGAAAGAAAATTTAAATATCCCTTAGAAAAAGACACCTTATCTGAGCTCTTTAACTCAGTAATTTACAGAACAGATGTAGAATATTATATTGGTTATCAACAAGTCAATTATTTAAAGTCCAATTCACCTAGAAGTATAATCGCTTCTAATACCAAGGGGATGTATAGGGTCAATTTTAGTAACAATTGCCATTATAAAACCATGTTGGCGGATAATGAAACTTTGTTGATCAAAAACTTAAATGCGAATGTCTACAAACCTCTATTGTACTCCAAAGCCGATTTGCTAAAGTTTTCAGAAAAAAGCAATGACTCAAAGTACATTTACCTAGAAAAAACCGATAGCATTAAGGATGCGAAGAAACGTTTTATTTGTGTTGAGAAGACGATTATTTGTATAGACAAACAAACCTATTTACCCGTCTCTGAGGAGCAATTTTCGGTTGGCAAAACCAACAACCAATACAGTCTTTACAAACTCATAGACTATACTTTGCTAGACAAATTATCATACAAGTCCATTTTAAAAACAGCTGATTCTTTTATTGCAATTATTAAAACCTTCCCAGATGGGGATTCAATAAAAAATTCTAAAAAAGATTTGTATCAGAAAATAAAGATAGGTGACACCGTAACGCAAATTATGGCTGTGTTGTTCAGAAAAGCCAATTTTAAATTTCATGAAATAAAGGACTCCATTGTACTACTTGATTTTTTCTACACCACTTGTGCCCCTTGCATAGCAGCAATTCCTGAGTTAAATAACTTGTATTCAAGTTATAAAAACAAAGGTGTGTTCATTTTTGGTATTAATGCTTTTGAAAACGATTGGTCTAATATCAATAAATATGTTGCAGGTCATCAAATTTTATACCCAATAATAGAGACAAATAAACAAACTTTATATAATTTTGACGTCACTGGTTTCCCCCGTTTATTAATTATTAAAAATGGCGTACTGGTGAAAATTGTATATGGTTATACAAAAGGTGTTACAGAAATGCTTAAAACAAATTTAGATCAACTGTTAATCAAATCATAGAATGTATTTATTCCCAATTTTAAATGGTATTTGGCAAGGTTTTGTTATCAGTATTTTGCTGTTCGGTCCAGCTTTTTTTAAACTCATTCACACCAGTATTCAAGATGGCTTTAAAAAAGGTGTTATGTTGGCTTCAGGTGTTTTTTTAAGCGATTTGTTGGTGGCTATTTTGTGTATTTTAGGTGTGGCGGACTTTATGCAAAATCCAGCATTTCAGAAAATGTATAGCCTTTGCGGGGCCGTTGTACTTTTCCTTATGGGGGTTAAATATTTTCGCCACCAATACAAAGCATTTTTGCAATCCTATTCAGCCAGGGTTCCCTCAAGTAAAAGCATTTTAAAAGGATTTTGGTTGAATCTTGTCAACCCATTTACCTTTATTCTTTGGTTTAATGTCATGGGGTCTATCAGTCTAAAATATGCTGAAGATGCCAATTACAAACTGTTGCTGAGCGTTAATTTAATCACAATCTTACTGGTCCTTTTTCTTATGGATGTCCTTAAAGTGTTTCTATCACACTTAATTGGTAAGAAATTGAATGCGAGAATTTTCTTTACCATCAATAAATATTTTGGAGTGCTTTTAATGGTTATAGGGTCGGTGTTTTTAGCGCGTTTTATTTCACTCATTATCCGCTAAACCTTATCTATAGACTAGAGACAAAGTAAACCAATGCCGATTGCCAAATCAGCATCCCATCTAAAAATAATTTATAATAATAGGTTTTGTTTTTAATCCTATTCGATAAAATAAACCATAGCATTAGAAAACTTGAGGCTGCATAGGCAAAGTTGATTTTTAAACTTTCTTTTTGATCGAAATAAAGACCCATTAAAATATTCATCGCCAACAGCAAGGCTATGATAAGAATTTTAATTTGATGGCTTGTTAAAACATGTGCTAAGGTAACAATTCCATCTTTTTGATCGATCTCTTTGTCTCTCAATTCAAATGGAAGGGTAATGGCGGCAATGAAAAAAAAGCGGGCAAAAAATAAAGGGCTAATTTCGGCAAAACTTAATTCAATATTTAACATTTCAACTGGGATGTTTAAGGTTAAATACGACCATACAAAAGCCACCATACTGGTCTTTAAAAAGGGTATCTTCTTAATGTAATTGATATACCTAAACTTTATCAAGAAGGGGAGAGAATATAAAGCCGTGATGCTTGCAACGATTAAAAGTTTTAAATACAAACTGCTGGGAAGATGTAATAGATTGATGAAAATTCCTGTAATAGAAATCAATATAATTACCCGCGAATCCAAATTGATCACTGTTTTTTTCACTTGTTCATTGCTTAAATGAAATTGTTTTTTAATGAGTTTGTGAATGTTGTAGTCCAATAAACAGGCAAAAAAAAGCAAGTATGCATAATGGCTAAATTCTATCGCTTGATTGAATAAAATAAAGGTCAGACCATACATTGCTAAAGCACCCAAAGCAACTATAAAGTTATATTCAACAAGATAATTTAAGATTGATTTTAACTTCTGCAAATTGTTTTTGTTGCAAAGTAAAACATAAACATACTTATATGCTTCTATATTTGAGAATATTATTGATTAATAACTAAATTTGCACAATGAAAATCGCTGTAGTTGGTGCCACTGGTTTGGTCGGAACTAAAATGTTAGAAATATTAGAAGAAAGAAACTTCCCATTAACTGAATTAATTCCCGTTGCTTCAGAAAAATCAATTGGCCAAAAAGTAAGGTATAAAGGCAAAGAATTCTCTGTCGTTGGCATGGAAACAGCGATTTCTATGAAGCCTGATATTGCATTGTTTTCTGCAGGTGGAAATACCAGTTTGGAATGGGCGCCTCGTTTTGCGGAAGTTGGTACAACCGTTATTGACAATTCTTCAGCATGGAGAATGGATGAAAGCAAGAAGCTGGTAGTTCCTGAAGTTAATGCGGAGGTGTTGACTAAAAATGATAAAATTATTGCAAACCCTAATTGCAGTACCATACAAATGGTGGTTGCCCTAAAACCGCTTCATTTGAAATATAAAATTAAAAGGGTAGTGGTTAGCACCTACCAAAGTGTTACAGGAACCGGTAAAAAAGCCGTCGACCAGCTCATGAATGAACGCAATGGGATAGACGGGCCTATGGCTTATTCGTATCCGATTGACCTCAATTTAATTCCTCAAATAGATGTATTCACACCCAACGACTACACCAAGGAGGAAATGAAAATGGTGAATGAAACAAAGAAAATAATGGGAGATGAAAGCATTAAAGTTACTGCAACTGCAGTTCGCGTGCCTGTTATGGGTGGCCATAGTGAAAGTTTGAATATTGAATTTGAAAATGATTTTGATGTGCCAGAATTAATTCATTTGTTGCAAAATTCTCCTGGCATCATTGTTCAAAACAACTTGGCCAATTCCGAATACCCAATGCCAATACATGCGCACAACAAAGATGCTGTTTTTGTCGGTCGAATTAGACGTGATGAATCACAAGAAAAAACCCTTAATTGCTGGGTAGTTTCAGATAATTTAAGAAAAGGTGCAGCAACAAATGCCGTTCAAATTGCAGAATATTTGATACACCATGGCTTGTTGGCTTAATTATTTGTCATTTTAAAGCCACCTTTTACCGCATAATAGCGTCTTACTACAAATTTGACTTATTTTTGAATATTCGTAGATATATAACCATATTATTTTTTGCGTTCAATCTAAGTGCAACAGCCCAATGTATCATAGGGGTAAAAGGCTTGCCTTGCATCAATAATCCTATTGAGTTTCTATCTAATACCCCGGGGGCCACAAACCATAATTGGAATTTTAACAACGAGGGTTTTAACAACACCAATTCAAATCCAACTTTTACTTTTGCAACTTTAGGAAGCAAAACAATTACCTATTCCTGTACTTTGCCCAATGGAAAACCATGCAGCAGTTCCATCACCATTGTTATAAAAGCCCGTCCCAAAATTAAAATCAGGTTGCTAAGCGACTCGGTACAATGTTTTGAAAATAATATTTTCTGCTTCGTTGACTCCAGTACTTCAGGAGACAATGATTATTGTATAAAATCGATAAAATACTTATTCAGCGAT
Organism: Bacteroidota bacterium; assembly: GCA_947451105.1. Lineage (GTDB taxonomy): Bacteria > Bacteroidota > Bacteroidia > NS11-12g > UBA955 > JABMMZ01. The sequence goes on from CANFXY010000006.1 coordinate 31,986, forward strand.
GGGGAGCTCATTACCAAATATGGTAGCAAAAACAAACCGGTAACCTTGCCATCCAATTTTTGCAAGTCATACCTCGATCCCCAAGGTGCTGTTTACACTTTAACGGTTGAAATCGAAGATTGTAATGGTTGTATTTACAAACAACAAATGCCTTTTTCAATGAAAGTCGAAATGTTGCCACCAATCTCTGCAATTTTTGATGAAAAGTCTAGCAACTGCAATGGAACAGTTAAAGTAAAGTTCACCAACCAAACCCAAATGTCGCAATCAAATGTCACTAAATTTATATGGGACTTTGGCGATGGAAGTAAAGATTCTAGCAACTGGGACAGTGTTTTTCATAATTACAGCTCGGGGAATAAATTGACAAAAATATTTTCACCCAAATTAATCATTTACACCGGAAATGGGTGTAGACGAGAATACAAGATGAAAGATATTGTGGTTTTTAACTTTAAACCGTTCATATCCAAAGACCGCGATTCAATTTGTGTGGGTGAAACCATCAACTATCAACTATATCCCCTCGAAATGAAGGAGTATATAAGCGAAATAAAAATTCGATGGGATTTTGATCCAGGAATTGATTTCGCCTACCAAGCCAGCAATTCCTATCAAACCGTCGGTCCACACATCGTATCTTGCATGGTTCCTCATGTATGCGGCCCCTACATGCTTTACGATACCATTACCGTTATAGGCCCCAAGGCAGTTATTGAACCCGATTGGATAGACCCTTATGAAAGGTACCAATGCCAAGCAAAGGACACTGTGCATGTTGCAGACCATTCAAATTACTACCACAACGACCATAATTTCTTAGACGATGATAGTTTATTGAATAAAAAACCAACTCAATTTAAATATGCGTTTAAGTTTGATCCGCGCCTTGGCCGCAATGTCCCTTTAAAGCCTTTTAATTACGACCGCAACGATGTAAATGTTGAACGGATTTGGGATTTTGACGACCCGTATTGTTTGCCTTGCACCAGCGATAGGAAGGCCAATGTGAACGTTGGGTTGAACTGCAGATATTCTAGAGATAGTGCAGATTATCATGTCTACACTGATTGGGATTCAGTCTACAACTATCTATACACTAAGGCATATTTCAATTTGGCCTATTTTGATCCTGTGGCAAAAACCTGTTCAAATAAAAAAATATGGTACGCCGATTCACTATATGCCGTAACCGACTCGGTTCTTTACTACGCAGACAATGCCCTTGGATTTAAAGCCAAAGACAGCAGTATATTTAAACATGTCAAACATTTTGTCAAAATAAATGCAGGTTTAAAAGGCAAAGCAGTGTACGAGCCGTTTTCTGATTTACGGGTTTATATACCTACGGGCTGTTCCATACAAATTGACAAGCAAGATGGTTCCGCTTTTTTACAAGTGAACGGTCCTCAGTTTTATAATGTCAGCAATTTCCATAGGATTATAACGGGGCAAAACGATTCATGTTATTTTGTATATGGTTTAAAAATCAATAAAGATACCTTGCCTTTAAATTGGATAAAAAACTACCATTTAAAAGTTCACAAAGTAAAACTGCCTAACATAAAACCTACTGATAGTATCAATTCTATACTGCACAGGCGCTTGTTTTATCAAACAGTTCCAAGATGTTTTAAAATTACCCTTTACTTAAGAGATACCGTGCATCCAATGCATTGTGTTAATCAAGCCAGTGCAGCAGTTGCTCTATTGCCGCCATCAGCAAAGCGATTAAGTATAAATGACCATTATTGCTATGGATATAATTTCAAGGTCCTTGAATTTAATTTAGAGGATACAAAGCCAGGTTGTTTGTCTCCCAATGTTCAGTTTAATCCAGATTTTATCAAAAATCCTGATGATTGGAATTTACTGAATAATTTGTACTACGGAGACATGAAACGTAATGTTTTTCAAAACGCAACTGCACCATATAGAGGTTACGCAAAAGAAGGACCGAATGGAGGTTTGTTTTATTGGGTATACAATGACAGCATTTTAGCAAAAAAAAATATTCAAGATATTAATGTAGCTTTAATCGTAGGAAATGGATTAAGTCCAAACGAATGTGCGGATACAGTTTACTATAAGAATTTTGCTAGTTTCCCAAGGTTGTCGCCTGATATTGTATTTGCAAGCAACAACAAATCAGTTGAGCATACGTGTAAAGATACATTTGTATACGTAAGCATTCCAAACGATAGGCCAGATGCTAATTTTTTAGCCAATCAATCGAGTTGGTATATTATTGATAACCGCTCTGGCGATACACTTGAACGCATAGATGAAACGTATTTCAAAGTACGCAACCACTATAAGTACCCTAATCAAAAAGTTAACTATACTGTCATTGAGAGAAGTAAATTAAACAAGAATCAATTGAGGTTGTTTAAAACAGACACCTTGTTTACTGCAATTGTTCACAAATATAAAGCCATTGCTTTGCCAGGTGCTGGATTGAATGGATTGAAAAAGGATATGGCAAGACTCGGATTTGATATCAATGACTTTTCAGATTCAACGGTTTTAGATTTTATTTGGAACGGAGTCGGTGTTATTGGAAATCCTTCTTCTGGCAGTAAAGGCTGTATTGATACCACTGGTTATGGCTATTTGTTGAAATATTATTACAAAATTACCTCAGCCACCATTTTGAGTTACAAGGACAGCAGCTTATATCCGGCTGATAGTGCCTTAATAAACAACAAATACAAGAAAGTTTATGCGTTTAGGGTTGACCACAACAGTTCTTATAACATCTATAGAAACATCAGCAGTTTTTTCCCTGGCTATTGCGCTTTGGAAGATTTTGTTACTGTTGCAGTAGGTTTTAGCGCTAAGGTTGAATTCTCTGATACCATCATTTGTGTGGGCAGAATTATTGAAGCAACAACCGACTTTAGATATTTTAGTACCGATTCAAGTGCCTTTGGCGAATATGATACCACAAAATATTGGTACAAACGCATCAATCAAGCAGGGGCTAATAACAGAGAAGGAGTAACCATTTGGGACTACAGCAAGGAGGATGACGATGCCAACAAACCAGCAACTGTATTTGGAAACTTCCCTTATTCAAAGAAAGGCTATGGAACCCCATTTGTTATATTGGGCAATGAACCTTCTGGTATTTATTATAAGAAGGCGGGTGTCTACACGCTAAGGGTCTTGGCTTCTGATAGCAATTATTGCTCTGACACCGTGACTCAAAAAGTATATGTAACAGGACCAAAGGCCGGATTTTATACCGACATTATAACGCCAAATTGCAAAACAATTTTGGAACTTTTTGATACCTCCAAAATTATTGATCCATGCGCTGCAAAAGGTTTGGATCCTTGTGACTTCATTTACAAATGGAATATCGACTGGGGTGATGGATCGGGTTCGGTAGATTATTTTAAACAATTGCCTAAGCAAATTGGCCACGACTATACCCAAAATGGCTATTACACCATTACTCTCACCATAGAATCGGTATTAGGTTGCAAAGACACAGTGCAAAAGCGGGTGTTTATTCCCGGTCCTAGTCCTGAGTTTAAACCAGAGACAAGCTTAAGAATATGCGTTAATGATTCAGTGACCTTTCGGAATATTAGTGGCAACTACACTGAATCTGCGCAATGGTTATGGAATTTTGGTGATGGATTTTATATACCACAAAAAGACACGGGCTTAATGGTGCACCAATATAAAACGCCTGGAACCTTTGATGTTTTCTTAAGTCAGTATGACAGCATAGCCAATACAGGAAAGTATTGCGCCGATATTTACCCTGATGTAAATAAAGGACAAAAGAAAATCACAGTGGTTGTTAGTCCATATGATGTGGTGAAATTAATTGCAAGACCAATGGTTGTTTGCGTAGGTGATACCATTCTAGCCCAAGCAAATGTTCAAAGCAGCAACCTTTATACCTTGTACAATTGGTCTGTTGGCAATATTAAAAACCAAACAAATTCATTGTTCTACAATTTCGCGCTTAAAAAACGAGGTAAATTTTTACTTACCATGTCGCCGGATACCAACGGGGTTAAGGGTGCTTTTTGCCCTGATTACGATTCATTATGGGTTGTTGCCGATAGTGTGAAAGCTGACTTCACAATTGATGAATCTCAAAAACCAAAATACTGTTTTACCAACACATCACAATGGGCAATCAGTTATAGATGGGGCTTCTTTCATGACAAGGACATTACGCCAGGGAAATTAGAATTTAAGGCCAATGCCAAACAAGATGAACCCGATCGCTATATCTGTGAAAACTTTGTGACGCATCCGGGTGAGAATTGGGTTTGTTTGGAAGCCATGAATTCTTTGGGTTGTTTAGATACTATTTGCAAGAAAATTTACAATGATTTTGAATACGCCATCCTGCCACCCAATGTTTTTACACCTTCTGGAAATGATGGTTTTGTTGGCACCGATAAAGAGGGTTTAGAGGGGAATAATGTGTTTAATATTTACACAAAAAATGTATCCAATTACCATTTAGTTATATACGATAGATGGGGTGTTAAAGTTTTTGAAAGCGATAACACGGGCTATGATTGGAACGGACATATAAACAATACTGGAGACGAATGTCCCGATGGTACCTATTATTATATTCTAAATTACAGATACATTGGAAAGGACAAAGATGAACCGATACTCAATGGGGTTGTTAAATTAATTTGGGAATAAGCACTGTTTAATAAATCAGTAGTCAGAGCAAGAGGGGTGGTAGTAAAGTGGATCCTCATTCTATAATTCCTAAATAAAAGGATTTTGAACGGATGGTTAATTAATTACCTGTTTTGTAAAATTATTTTGATGCTCAATTATTTGTGCATTACTATTTGCAAATAATTATCTTCGCAGCATGGAAATGGATGTGCTTTTAAAATCAGGGATATGCAATGCTTTAAATCATTTGTATGGAACTAGGGTCGAAATAGATTCAATAAAATTAGAACCAACAAATGCAGATTTTAGAGGCGACTTTACCTTTGTTACATTTCCTTACCTCAAAGTTTCTAAAAAAAATCCTGAGCAAACTGCAAATGAAATTGGTGAGTATTTAAATGCCAATTTAAACGATATTGAATCTTTTAATGTTGTAAAAGGTTTCCTCAATATTGCATTCAGTCAAAATTTCTGGATTGAAAAATTCAAAACAATTGACAATCTAAAAGCTTCCGAAACGAAAGGGAAAGTAATGGTGGAATATTCATCTCCAAATACCAACAAGCCATTGCACCTTGGCCATGTTAGAAACAACCTTTTGGGATATAGTGTTTCTACTATTTTAAAAACCTATGGTTATGAGGTGACACAAGCAAACTTGATCAACGACAGAGGCATTCATATCTGCAAAAGCATGATTGCTTGGCAAAAATTCGGCAATGGAGAAACACCAGAATCAAGTGGATTGAAAGGCGACCATTTAGTCGGTAAATATTATGTTGAGTTTGACAAACAGTACAAAGCTGAAATTAAAACATTAACTGAGTCTGGTGTAGAAGCTGCACTTGCTGAAAAACAGGCGCCATTGATTCTTGAAGCCCAAGAAATGTTAAGGAAATGGGAGGCTGGCGACGCTGAAGTGATGGAACTTTGGAAGAAAATGAATGCATGGGTATATGCTGGTTTTGAAGTTACATACAAAAACCTAGGCGTTCATTTTGACCAATACTATTATGAAAGCAACACCTACCTATTGGGCAAAGACCTGATCGAAGAGGGTTTAAATAAAAATGTATTCTACCGAAAAGAGGATGGAAGTGTTTGGATCGATTTAAGGGATGAGGGCTTGGACGAAAAATTGGTCTTGAGAAGCGATGGAACTTCTGTCTACATTACCCAAGATATCGGAACTGCAGAGTTAAAATACAAACAGTTTGCTTGCGATAAAAGTATTTATGTCGTAGGCAATGAACAAGATTACCATTTCAAGGTTTTGTTTTTAATCCTAAAAAAACTTGGTAAGACATGGGCCAATGGTTTGTACCACTTAAGCTATGGCATGGTTGACTTGCCTTCAGGGAAAATGAAAAGTAGGGAAGGAACTGTCGTTGATGCAGACGA
>CANFXY010000007.1 GCA_947451105.1 Bacteroidota bacterium
TTGATGGATGCATACAGTTGCACTGAATGTGGCCGCTGTACCAGCGTTTGCCCGGCCAATATAACTGGCAAGTTGTTGTCTCCACGAAAGGTGATGATGGACACCCGCGACCGTTTGGAAGAAATTGGCAAATTAAAAGATGTCAATGGCGTTGACTATACCGATGGCAAAACTTTGCACGACAGAACCTCTGCTGAAGAGTTATGGGCTTGTACCACTTGCAATGCATGTGCTGAAGCTTGTCCTGTGAATATAAGTCCAGTAGACATCATCATGCAAATGCGTCAATACTTGGTGATGGAGCAAAGTGCTTCACCTTCAGAATTGAATGGCATGTTGAGTAATTTAGAAAACAATGGTGCACCATGGCAGTTTTCTCCAAGCGATAGAGGCAATTGGATTCAAGACTAGTATTATAATAAAGGACTAAAATGGTGAAGCCGAAACTATATTTTATAAACGCAAGTGACACCACTTTAACAGATTTAAAAACTGAAAGATTAGATAGAATAAAAAACTATTTAGTCGCGAACAGTCTATGTGAAGAAGTTATGCTTGCTGAGGAGGCTGATGCCTTGATTTTGCAAGAAACCATTTCATATAAAGATTTTAATTACATCAGAGCCATTCAAGCCGATTCATTTATTGTCAAGCATTTTGAGAAGATATATACCGTAAATATTGACGATGCGGCAATTGGTTTTTTCAAAGGAATATACAACAATATTTGCAAAAGGAATTCTATTGAAGGCAAGCATTTCGTTGTACCTCCGATGGACATGATTAATGAACTGGTCTTTACCAATAAAAAAGTTGATTATAACCCATTGCACCTTGCTGCATGGCGGGGCAATTTAAAATCGAATAAAATAAGGACCAAGCTGTTGAATGCATTTTCGAATAAAGGTGGTTTTAAAATTGAATGCTCTGACAGTTGGTATAACCATCCGATGGATGAAAAGCAGCACTATGTTGACTTTATTTTAGATGCTAAATTTTCTTTGTGCCCGGCAGGTTGGGGACCCTCTAGTTTTAGAATATTTGAAAGCATGGCATTGGGAAGGTGTCCCGTTATAATTGCGGATCAATTTATCCCTTGTAATGGACCTAAATGGAATGAATTTGCACTATTCGTCTCAGAAAAGCATATTGGTGAATTAGACTCTTTTTTACAAAAGCAAGAGGCCAAAGCGTATGAATTAGGAATAAAAGCAAAAGAAAACTGGGATGATTGTTTTGCAGGTGATAAATTGCTGGCCTATTGCTCAAATACACTTTTGCGTGCGATTGAACATGGCCGTAAAAATTCATTCGAGACAGAATTGAAGTTTTGGAATTCCCCCAAATATTTTTATTTAAATAAGTGGACTTTGCCTCAGCGAATAATGAATAAATTGAAGCGCATTATTAAAATCAATTAATCAGGATTAACGCAATTAGAAAGCAAATTATACGCATAAAAAAAACGTCTCCCTTTCGGAAGGCGTTTCAATATCTCGACAAAATCAATTATCTGGATCAAGTCCAAAACTTGTGGGGTAAAGAAAATAATTAAGACATCTTATTACACTTCAATTCATTATCCATAATAAGATATTATAAAATTTTAAATTGATAATACATTTAAAATAGTTGTAGTAGAATTTGAGTTTTATTTTGTTATACATATCGCATTTGAAGATTTTTATTTATAATTGCACTGACTAAATCAAAATATTCTCGAATTATTTTAAAGTAAATTTAGGGAAAATTAAAATTTCAAACATTAACAAAACATCATTTATGAGATACCTTTTATATTTAATTTTAAGCTTAACATTATTAAATTCTTGCAAAAAAGAAGAGCCAATAATTGTAGAAGCCAATAATTCAATAGCTGACGACCTCAAACTCATCATTGCTCAAGAAAAAATTGATGCACTTGGACAATGCTGCGTAAAATGCATTTGTACTCAATCTATGGGATACGGTAAAGATTATTCATTTCCTGGCGATAATTTTGTTAGAATTGGCAATATGACATATAACTTAAACAAACTTGAGTATTACACAATATGGACTTTTGGTACTGCACCTGACACAGAAAAAAGATTGATACTTTGGTTTCCTCAATAACAAAAAAAAACGCTCCCCTCTCGGAAGGCGTTTCAATATCACAATAAATTCAAATTATTTATTTTCGTTCATCAAATCGATAACATGGTCGACCATATCGCTTGAACCAATAAATACCGGCACTCTTTGGTGGAATGTTTCTGGTTGAATTTCCATAATTCTTTGGGTTCCACTGTGGGCTTTACCACCCGCTTGTTCAACTAGGAATGCCATAGGATTGCATTCGTACAACAACCTCAATTTGCCATTCGGCGCTTTGGCAGTTGGTGGGTACATATAGATTCCGCCCTTTAACAAGTTGCGGTGAAAATCTGCAATCAATGAACCTATGTAACGCGCTGAATATGGACGTTTTTCTTCTTTGTTTTCGCCTTTGCAATGGTCAATGTATTTGATAACACCCTCCGGGAATTCTTTCAAATTGCCTTCGTTTACTGAGAATATGCTTCCCTTATTAGGTGTTTTGATGTCTGCATGTGACAAGCAAAACTCTTGAATTGAATCGTCAAGTGTAAATCCATTAACGCCACTGCCTGTTGTGTATACAAACATGGTAGCGGTTCCGTAGATGATATAACCTGCAGCCACTTGGTTAACCCCTTTTTGCAAAATGTCTTCATGGTCAACTGGCTTATCAGGTGACAAACGTTTGTATATCGAAAAGATCGAACCGATAGAAGCATTCACATCGATATTTGATGAACCATCCAATGGATCGATGGCTAAAATGTATTTTGCATTTTCTGCTCCAGGACACCAATGAATATGCTCATCTTCTTCAGAAACCACACAAACACAAGCACCGCTCAAATCCATCAAACGCATAAAAACGTCGTTGCTGATGACATCCAATTTCTTTTGTTCTTCGCCTTGTACGTTGGTTTCGCCAAAGTTGCCCAATATATCTATTAAGCCTGCCTTGCGCACATCGCGGTTAATCATCTTAGCAGCCAATTGTAAATCGCCGAAAATTTTTGATAAAGTACCCTTAACAAAAGGGAATTTATTTTGTTGATCAGAGATAAATTGGTTTAAGGTGATAAGTGTATTTTGATTCATGGTCCTACTAAATTATTTTTGCAAAAATAATCAAAAGAATGAAAGTCTTTAAATTTGGGGGCGCATCTGTCAAAGATGCAGAGGCTGTGAGGAACGTAGGTCGCATCATTGCTAGGTTTTCAGGCGAAAAACTATTGGTAGTTATTTCTGCAATGGGCAAGTCGACCAACAAATTAGAAGACTTAGTGGACGCTTTTTGGAAGAATGACGAGGCAAAAAAACGCAATATCATCGCCGACCTGAAAGATTTTCACTACAAAATTGCCAACGATTTGATCAGTGATCAGAAACACCACATCTATTCCAATTTGGAAGATTTGTTTATGGAATTGGAATGCTTGGTTGAAAAACGCTATCCAAATGCCGCATATGACGAAATTTATGATGGCGTTATTTGTTACGGCGAGTTGCTTTCCACCAAAATAGTTAGCGATTATCTTTCGAGTGTTGACACCAAAAACAAATGGGTAGATGCGCGTAATTTCATACAAACCGACAGCAACTTCAGAGAAGGGCGCGTTAAATGGTCGGAAACCGAAGACACCATCAAGCGTATTCTTAAACCTTATATCGACCGCAACATGGTTATAAGCCAAGGTTTTATTGGCCGCGATGAGCACAACAACACCACAACACTTGGCCGTGAGGGCTCTGACTACACCGCAGCAATTTTCGCCTATTGCTTAGAAGCTAACGATGTTACCATTTGGAAAGACGTTGCTGGTGTGATGAATGCTGACCCTAAAAAGTTTGACAAAGCAGTTAAGTTGGATGCCATCAATTACAACCAAGCCATTGAGTTGGCCTACTATGGCGCTTCGGTAATTCACCCTAAAACCATACAGCCATTAAAAAGCAAAAACATACAGTTGTATGTAAACTCTTTTATCAATATCGACGACAAAGGTACAGTGGTTAACAACGACGCCCCTGCCCTTTCAAACGAGTGTTATATTGTGAAAGACCAGCAAACCTTGCTTTCTATTTCCACCAAAAACTATTCATTTATAGCAGAAGATAATTTAAGCCGCATTTTTGAACACTTTGCCAAACACAAAGTGCGCATCAATGTGATGCAAAACTCTGCCATCAGTTTTTCAGCTTGTTGCGACACAAAAGAAACTAAGATTGATGAATTATGCGCAGCATTGAGCAGTGAATACAGCGTTGAGCAAGAATCAAATTGCACGCTATTGACCATTTACAATGCGAAAAACGAAATAGAAATGCCCGCTCAATTTAGCGAGCAAACGGCATTATTGAAACAAGTTTTGGGCGCAGCAACCCAAGTGGTTTTGAAAGCTAAGGCTTAATTAAATCTATAAGACATTCTAAAGCCATTGGGTATCCTTCAATGCCCAATCCCACGATACTGCCTTTGCATGCAGTACCTACCAAATCCGTGTGGCGAAATTCTTCGCGTTGGTAAATGTTACTGATGTGTATGCAAATGCTCGGAATATTAATGGAGCGAATGGCATCAGCCAAAGCAAGGGAGGTATGTGAAAAGGCTCCTGGGTTTATTAAAACTCCTTGGTATTCTGTGCGGGCCGAGTGGACGGCATCAATTAATTCGTTTTCGTTATTCGATTGAAAATACTGCAACTCGAGTTGTGGAAATTGCAATTTCAAAAGGCTCACAATATCTTCAGAACTGCTTTTGCCATAAATGCTTTCCTGGCGTTCGCCGAGCAAATTAAGATTGGGACCGTGCACAAGTAATACCTTCATTAGGCTTCGCGGCTAGGATTTAGAATTTTAATTTCAACTTCCTCTATCCTGGCATTTTTAACCTGTTTGATGGTGATTTCAAATGACTCATTGAGTATCACTTCACCTTCCTCCGGTATACTTTCGCAAATGCTTATGATGTAACCACCTAGGGTTTCATATCCTTCTTCAGGAATACCAAAATGATAGGTTTCATTCAAATAATCTATAGGGTGGCGTCCACTAAATTGATAATGGTTGTCGCCCAATTTGGTTTCCTTTAATTCTTCAGTATCATATTCATCCTCAATCTCACCAAAAATCTCCTCAATAATGTCTTCAATGGTTATAATACCGGCTGTTCCTCCAAACTCGTCCACCACAACAGCCATGCTTTTTCGTTTAAGAGTCATCTCTTTAAGTTGATCGTGCAAGCTGCGGCTCTCATTGGTAATTAAGATTGGCATAGTCGCTTCTAAAATGGTTTTAGGCTTCTTAAACATGTAAACCTGATGCGCATAACCCGTGATGTTATCAATATTATCGCGGTAAACCGGAATTTTAGAGTGTCTTGACTCTATGAATGTTTTGTATAGTTCTTCTATGTTTTCACTTTCGTCAACCGCAATTAATTCGGTACGAGGTACCATACAGTCTCGCACTTTTAAGTTTCCAAAATCAAGTGCATTTTTAAACATCTCGGTGCTGAGATTCGACTCGTCACTTAGCTCAATTTGACCAGTTTGGGAAATTAAATGGTCGAGGTCGGTGCGGCTAAAAACAGGCTGAGAGGACACATATTTTTCGCCGGTCATTAGCTTCAAAATCCCCTTTGAAATAAGGGTAATAAAAGAAACAATAGGCCACAATAAAAAATATGAAATATGAAATGGAAGAATAAGGGTATTGAGAACAAAATCAGGGTTGATTCTGAATAATGCTTTTGGCAAAAACTCAGCGGTGATAAGCACCACCAAGGTGGAAACAATGGTAATAACCACCAAGCGCCAAAAGCCATCATGCATAATCAACATGGCTTGAAAACTGTTGGGATCCAATTTCTTTAGATTATCCCCAATAGGATTTAAAAAACCCTCAAGCATCGAACCACTAAACATTCCATAAATAACCAAAGAAATATTATTGCCAATTAGGGTGGTGCTGATAAAACGGGATGGATCTTTGAGATACCAAGCAAGTATGCGTGCATTCCAAACTCCCTGTTTATTTTGCAGTTCAATACGCAATTTATTGGAAGAAATAAAGGCGATTTCAATACCCGAAAAAAATGCCGAGCAGATAAGGGTAAGAAGAATGACCAGGAGACCTGAATCCATTAAATTAATAGTTTAAAGATGCAAAGATAAATGAAAAATACCTGCTTTTGAAAAAACACGTAGCAAAAGCAGACGATTTTAGGTAAAAAAACCAGTGATGTGAACAAAATTGGAATGATTTAAACACTTGATTACCAAACAATAAATCACAATATCAAAAAAACATATCCCTATTATTCTACTTTTTAGTATTATTTACTTTAAATTAGCACTCTAATTTACGCTTTATGAAAAGTACCTTTACCCGATATGTCGGTTTATTTATCCTTCTAATTTGTCCTTTTGTCGCTCAATCGCAAGAATTGACGACTTTAGGAAAAACCTTTTGGATGACCTTCATGGAATCCATCGGAACCCCTGATAACGCGCCTCAGTTAAAAATTGTAATAAGTTGCAATAAAAACACAACTGGGACGGTTAAAAATTTCATCACTGGAGTGACTATGCCTTTCTCCATTGGAGTTGGTGGAGGTGTGGATACCGTATTGGTTCCACAGACTGTTGGCTATACGAGTGGATCAGAAAACGCTTCTTCAAGAAACAGAGGCCTAATCATTACTTCAACTGACACCATCTCCGTGTCAGCCCAAAACACAAAAAACTTTAGCGCAGATGCAGCGTTAATTTACCCAATAGAAGCGCTTGGCGTAGATTACCGTGTATTCTCACACATGGGTGACCAAGGTGGAAATACAGCCAATTACAAATCAAGTTTTGCTATTGTCGCCACAGAAAACGGAACCACAATTGACATTACCCCATCGTGTAACACAACAGGTGGAAAAACAACCAATACCATGTTCACCATCACCCTTCAAAAGGGAGAAACGTATCAGGTATTGGCCGCTACAAATAAATTGGACCTCAGTGGAACCCTGGTTCAAGCCAGAGATTGCAAAAAAATTGCTGTATTCGGCGGTGCGACACGTGCTTCGGTTCTTTATGGTTCTTGTGCAGGGTCTTATGACCATTTGTATGAGCAAATGATGCCCATCAACATGTGGGGTAAAAAGTTTATCATTATACCGACCATCTGGAAAAAGGGTACCCAAAGAAAAGCAGACATGATTCGTGTGGTTGCCAGCTTGAACAGCACAGTTGTTCGTGCAAATGGCCGTGTTAAGGTATTATCAGCTGGACAGGCTGACACTTTCTTTGCCACAACCAATATGGTGGTATTAGCAAACAAACCAATTGGTATTTGTCAATACGGTTTAACTGAAGCCTGTGACCAGGTCTCGGGTGGAGGAACAGACACTGACCCAATGATGATGTGGGTTCCACCAACCGAACAATCTTTAAAAAGTTTACAGTTCGTTTGTGAAAACGCCTTGACAATTAACAAATTCTTTTTGAATGTTATTGTAAAAACCTCGACGCGATCTTCATTTAAACTGGATGGTGCTGCACCGCCAGTCGCATGGTCGTTAGTTACCAAAGACACCAGTTATTCATATATCCAACAAGACGGTTTGGCTTTAGGTAAACATAAAATATATTCGCCATATGGATTCTCTGCTATCCTATACGCATACGGAGACCACGGTTCATATGGGTTCAATGCTGGTTCGTCTATCAAACCATTAAGTTTTTATGCCATTGTTAGTGGAAAAAGTAGTGCAGACTTTGAACCAGATAGTTTGTTCTATACGGTTTGTGAAGACGCTACAATTCCATTTGATGCCAATGGATCTAATACAACAGGCGTAACTTGGAAATGGTTAATAAAAGATCCTAAGGGAGCTCTAATGCCAAACTTCCCTAAAACAGTTAAAAGTTTTACATATACATTCAAAGACACTGGCGTATACAAGGTCACTATGATTGCCCAAAGACCAACCAATGGTGTTTGTAACGGATTAACATCAATAGATGACACCATCCCTTCAGAGGTTAGGGTTTACAAGAGACCAGACATTAAACTCATGAAAGACACCACCATTTGTTTTGGTAATAGTTTTAAAATAACATCCAAAACCGATGGAGATACCACCTATACTTTCTCTCCATCCACTTGGTTGAGTTGCACAAAATGCTATCAGCCTATCTCGAAGCCTTTAAAAGATACAACGTATTATGTAACAGCAACACGATTTGGCTGCTCTCCTAGCAGAGATACCATGCGGGTTTTTGTGCGCGATAGTTTCTTTATGACCACTACAACTGACACAACCATATGCAGAGGTACTTCTACAACCATGAGTGCTACTGTTTGGGGTGGTTTATCAAGTAATTTGGTGGTAACATGGAACAATGGTTTGGGAACAGGATTAACAAAAACTGTTTCTCCTAAATTCACCACCACTTACCGTGCCATTCTTACGGATGGTTGCAGCAAAGATGGCAACGGAAATCCTTATGCAGATACTGCTTACATAAAAATTACTGTGCGCGACAGCCTGAAAATCACCATGCCTAAAGACACGCTCGTATGTGAGGGCAATGATGTCACTTTAAATGTTTCTGTAGCAGGGGGTGTAGTAGCGAATCAGATTGTAAACTGGGACAATGGCTTGGGTACCGGTCTAAGCAAAACAGTTACTCTAGGCAGCAATAACATTACATACAAAGCCGTGTTGAGCGATGGTTGCACCAATCCAAATGACAGCGGTTATGTTACAATCAAAGTTAGACCGGGTATGAAAATTGATACCATCATTTACAACAATCCAGTTTGTAAAAATCAAACCTTTAAAATTAGCGCCCGTGTTAGTGGTGGCGATTCTACAGGTTACATTTTCAAACTATACAACACCAGCACAAGCGGATTTGTATTAATAGACTCTGCCAAAGGCAAAACCTACCCTTCTTTCAATTTAAATATCCCTGATGACCAAACCTATTCATTGCGTTTGAACCAAGTTTGTAATGCGCAACAAACCAGTAAAAAAATTGCTATAAAGATAAAAACGGGATTAAACATAACAAACCCTGTTCCTGTAGATACCATATGTACAAACAGAACATACAACCTGAAAATAAATGGAACAAGTGCCGATAATTTGCCAATCAAATTTGTTTTAAAACGCAAAGTTGGTGCAAATTGGGTTCCAGTGGATTCAACGGTAAATGCGAGCCAAGCAAATTTCAACATCAATCCTCCAGCTTCACCAAGCGATTATTTAATTATTGGAAACGACAATTGCAGCCGCAACGATTCAACATCATTTAAAATATACACCCGAACGCCGGTAACAATTGGCGCATTGGTTGGCGATGAGCTTTGCAGAAATGAAGCCATTACCTTAACCGCTTCCCCTGCAGGTGGTCGCGTGCAATCATACACCTACCGTTGGTATGATGTCTTAAGCAATGCAACGCTTGGCAAGCAAAAATCAATTACCTATACACCAAGTCAATCTATGGACATTGGCGTTGTCTTAAGTGATGGTTGTTCTGATTCTGTAAAAACCACTGCCCGTCTTTGGGTTGCACCTCTAGTAACCGATAGTTTAATGGCTACTAAAATTGATGGATGTGAGCCTTTATCGACCTCATTCTTCTACCCTAAAACGGCAGCACAAACACCACTCAACCCTAGCTTTACATGGAAGTGGTACTTTGACAATGTCAACTCAGTAAATACACCATCTACAGGCGGTACTACCCATGCAGACATTCCAAAATCTTACAACACAGCTGGTATATACAACACCCGTGTAAGCATGGTATTAGGCAATGGTAAAGTTTGTTACTCAAAAGTACAAACAGTTCAAGCCTATGTTCAAGCAAGCGCTGATTTCTCTTACTTACCAAGACAAATTGATATCGTTGAACCTGAAGTTAGCTTTACCGATTTATCAACTGGTGCAGACGGACATGTTTGGAAATTCGGTGACGGTGGATTTGATGGCGTTCAAAACCCTAAACATACCTACACGGATACCGGATTGTATACTGTCATGATGGTTGCAACAACAACCCACGGCTGTAACGATACAACTTATCAAAAACTTCGTGTATTGGATATCTACAGAATATTTATTCCAAATGCCTTTAGCCCGAATAAAGACGAATTTAACACCGCTTGGGAGCCAAGGTTTACCTCAATTTTAACCTTAGAGTTGAATATCTTTAACCGTTGGGGAGAAAGAATATACTACAGCAACGACAACACTGGCCGTTGGGATGGAACATACAATGGTCTTGAATGCCAAGAAGGTGTATACTACTACCACATCAAGGTAAGAGACAACCGTAAGAAATGGCATTACTACAGTGGAATGATCTCACTAATCAGATAACACATCTAATAACAAACGCATAAAAAAAGTCCTAGTTATACGCTAGGACTTTTTTATTGAAATCAATTTTAATTATTTAATCTGCATTCTTTGAGCAAATGCATCTTTATAGTTCTTACCCAATGGAATATTTTTATTACCTACCTTCACCTCATGCGCACCAATTGCTAACACTTTATTGGTTGCTACTATATAACTCCTGTGAACGCGTGCAAACTTGTTAGCTGGTAAACTTTGCTCCATATTCTTCATGGTTTGCAAAGTCACGATACGCTTATCTTCTGAAGTGTATATTTTTACATAATCTGCAAAAGCTTCTACATACCATATTTCATCATAATTAATTTTAATCATTTTTGAATCCGCTTTTACAAACATAAAGCCATCGTTCATTTCAGCTTGTGGTTGCTCCGTTTTATCTTTAATGGAGAAATACTCTTCCGCACGGTCTACCGAACGTTTAAATCGGTCGAATGAAACAGGTTTTAATAAATAGTCCAAAGCATCTAAGGTAAAAGCGTCAACTGCATATTCAGCATAAGCGGTGGTAAACACCACCAAAATACCGCTGTTTTGCAAAGACTTCATAAAATCGATGCCACTGATTTCTGGCATGTGGATGTCACAAAATATTAAATCTGGTTTTTCATTTTGAATGGCCTCAGATGCTTCAATGGCATTGGCACATTTAGCAATAAGTTTTAGGTTCTCGCATTTTTTAATGTGTGCTTCCATGACCTCGAGTGCCAATGGCTCATCGTCTATGGCCATGCATTTTAGAATTTTGCTCATACTGTCTGTAAATTTAGGGTGACTGAATAGTTTTCTTTATCGTCAACAATGTTAAGTTCGTGTTTACCAGGATACAAAATATTCAGACGGGTTTGCACATTTTTCAGACCAATTCCTCCTACTTTGTTTTTATCCAAATTGTTTAATGCTCCTGGCTTATTGTTAGAAATACTGAAAATCAATTTCTTGTTTTTAACGTCTATCAAATATTTAATGTGAATGTATGACTTTCCAAGACTTGGATTTGCACCATGTTTAAATGCATTCTCAATAAAGTTAATAAATAAAAAAGGTTCTATCATCTGACCGAAGGTACTGCCCTCAACTTCAAGTTGAATATCCGTTCGATCACCTAATCGCAATTTTTCCAATTCAATATAATCACGAACAAATTGAATGTCATCATCAATAGGCACTTTTTGCTTCTGGCTCTCATACAGTCCAAACCGTAAAATATTCGAAAGCTTTAAAACAGCATCGGGCGCCAACTCCGAATTCTTTAGCGTCAATGCATACAAATTATTTAAATTGTTAAATAAAAAATGAGGGTTAATCTGTGACTTCAAAAACCTTAATTCATTCTCAACATTTAACTTTTGCAGTTCCTTATTGGCTTGCTCCTTTAAGAACCAATTTCTAAACAGCTTAATTGATGCAGTAAGTAAGACAGTAAATAGAATAGTTAGAAAATTATAGATAAAGAATTGAAGCGTCCAAATATTCATAATACTTTCCTCAGACAATGGTACATATAAATATGATGCAATTGCCAAGGGAAAACAAACCAAGAGGATAGACAAAAACAAACTCAAAAAATAGGCAATGTATTGGCGCCTAAACAAAAACCATTCAATCAAAAAGTAGTTGTTAAAATAACTCACCAAGATGTGAAAGAAAATAAACACAGTCGCGCTAACAATGGCCTGCCTCCATGAAACATCTGAACCAATCAGAATTGCCCAAAACACAACATAAATTATCCAAAATATAAAATGGTAAATTTTAAATTGGTTAAACGACTTAATTATGTCTGAAAAAAAACGATTAATTACGGGTTTCATCTATGGATTTCTAAAAAACCGAAGTACCTCTCTAGCCCAATCTATTACCTGCGCTCCGCGGCCCAACATACTGCTCTCAACCCTTACTTCCTCAGTGTCAACCGGGCTTATTTTTGAAAAATAATTATTGGCTACACGGTACGAAATTACATTAGAAATTAGCAACACTGCTACCAATATCCATGAAAACCACTTTTTATGTGACCAATCTGAAAATCGCATTTTATTCCACGAAAGTACATTATTTTTTCAAAAAGTCATCAATTAGAACCTGTTGAAAAACACGGCCTTGATTTTTTATGTTGGCTTCTTCCGATTTCAAGCCTTTAAAATCAAATGAAATCCCATTGTTGTCATACACAAATTCAGAATGATTGCTTACCCGCCCAAAGCCATTATTGTAATGGTATTGAGCAAAGCCATTTGAATCTAAAGCACTGGTTTGCCACTTAAAATCACCATATGGCAAGTGCATACTTTGTAAGATTAATGATGGAATAATGGTTTGTGAAACCACATTCTCTATTTTCTTTCCCTTAAACTCATCTTTTAAAGCACCGCCTAAAACCAATAAGGGTATTTGGTACTTTTCTTTTCCAAAAAAATGAACGTTATCTATACTAATGTTGTGTCCAATATCGTGACCGTGATCAGCTACAACAACAATTAAAGTATTGGCATACCAAGGCTGTTTTTTGCAATTGGCAATAAAGTCGCCCAAACTCTTATCTGCATAAAGAATTGAGTTTTTAAACCGATACCAATCATCTTTCTTCAAATCTTTTGCGGCATATGGTACCTCAAAAGGCTCATGGCTACTTAGACTTAATGCCATGGTATAAAACGGTTGTTTGGCAACATTTATGGATTCCAATGTTTTGCTGTACATCTCCTCATCATGCGCTCCCCATTTACTTTTCAGCGATGCAAGATCAAAATCTTTTTTATCAATAACTTTATCAAAACCCTGCATCAAGAAATAGGATTTCATGGAGGCAAACTCAGCATCACCACCATATACAAAAGTATTTTGATAGCCTTGACCCTTTAAAACCTTACCTAATCCTGGCAATACACCCACCTTGTCTGGGAAAACAATTAAAGAAGAAACAGGTTGTGCAGGATATCCGCTGTTAATGGCCAACAAGCCCTTTTCTGTGCGATCTCCACTTGCATAGCATCTCATAAAACTTAGATTCTCCTCAGACAAACGGTCCATATATGGCGTGCAATTATTTGCGCCACTGTAATACTGACTCGCCAATGCGGTGAAACTCTCCAGAACAACAACCAATACATTTGGTCTTAATTGATTGCTCAATTCTAAAACTCCTTGTGTTTGCTTAACCTGCAAATCAAAAAGTTTCTTAGCCTCAGCTTGTTCAAGCACGATATACTCTTCGCCATAGAGGGTTCGGGTATCATTCACAATATAATACAATGCATTCCAAAAACTGTTAATGGCAGTTGTATTGTATATCTGTTTGGAAGAATAAATTGCACTGGCTTGGCTAATGGTTGCAACGCCAATACCACCTCTTAAAAAAATAAAATTAAATCCCAAGGTCAAGAAAGTAACAAATCCGTATTGCCAAGAAAAAGGGATGTCTTTTTCTAACACTTTAAACAATTTGCGTAGCAGTATGTATAACAACGGAAGCAATACCAAAATGAAAAGCATTGTTTTAATCCAATTTGCAGAGCCCGCAGATAAAGCCATCTCTTTTGGATGGCTAATATATACCAATACTTGGTTGTTAAATTTATTTCCCCATTGGGCATACAATTCGGGGTCGGAAATACCGATAGCAAAAATGAGAATGAACTCAAAAATCAACAAACTCCTTAATACCCATTTGTTGCTTTTTTTCCTAAAAATATTCTCTAATAAAACCACCAAGAATATTGGCATTAAACAATATGCTGAGGCAGATAAATCAAGCCGAAACCCTTTAAATGCCGTTTGCAAAAAAACCATAAATGGTGATTCTGAAAACAATTTATAATGGTAAAAAATAAAGTATAAACGTATGGCTTCAAAGGCTGCCAAAAACAACAAATACAGTTTTAGAAATTGAATTAAACGTTTCAAAAAATTAGTGAATACGGGGACAAAATTAAGTTAATATTTATGTAAGCTTAAAGAATTAATCCATTTAAGCCATTATTTCATCGAGATTCTGCTTAATCAATTCTGAAATTTGATCGGTTGGCAAGTCGTTATCATCCGTGCCAAAAGGATCTTCAATTTCTTCTGCAATTAATTCTATACTTGCGAAAATGTAAAACAACATAGAAACGATAAAAATCGACCAATAGCCAAACTCCATAGCAAAACCAAATGGCATGGAGGCTATATAAATAAAAATCATTTTCTTCAGAAAGATACTGTACGAATATGGAATGGGTGTCTTTTTAATCCGTTCACAGGCACCCAAATTGTCGGAAAACGACTGAATTTCATTGTTGATGATAAGCATTTGTGTGCTGCTTATTTTACCATCCTCTAACATCCCATTCAATTCTAAAACCAAATTCTTCATTAATAAATTTGGAACATGCTTCACTTTTAAAATATCTTCAATTGGATACTGAATACTATCTATTAAATCTTCTCTCGTAACGCCCTGGCGCAAATGTGACTTACTGCTACTAATATAATTCTGTATTAAAATTTTAAGTCTAGTCCTATCCTCATGACCCTTAATAAATGCGCTTAACTTAATGGCCAAATTCCTAGAATTATTTACAAAACTGCCCCAAGCCTTTCTACCATCCCACCATCTATCATAAGCCGTGTTGGTGCGAAAAACCAAAAGCATTGACAGAACAAATCCTACCATAGCATGTATGGTGGTGGTATTATTAAAATTAGCGTGTATTAACTCCTTTTCAGCATAAACAACAATAAAAGTATAAACCGCTATCCCAATAATTCCTGGCAACATGATTCTAAATGTGTCACTTTTGGGAAAGCTCAAAATCAACCTCCACCAGTCCTTTGGATTATAAATTACCATACAAATGCAAAAATGAAGAGTTTAATTAAGAATACCAAAGTTCTTATGGCAAGTAAACTGCCTTTTTTAGACTACCTTTGCAAGATAAAATGAATCTGATATCAGCGGCAAATATTTCTAAAGCATACACCGAAAGATGGTTGTTTAAAGAAATTAGTTTTGGTTTGGCCAAAGGCGAAAAACTTGCTTTAGTAGGAAGCAATGGAACAGGAAAATCTACACTGCTTAAAGTTATTTGCGGTCAAATACTTCCAGATGGAGGTGAAGTTGGGAAAACCAAAGGCTTAATATTTGGTTATCTCCCACAAGAGCCTGAGCTAGACCCAAACAAAACCATTGAAGAAAGTTTATTTAGCGACAGCAACCCTGTCCTTAATTTGGTTAAAGAATATGAAAAAGCAATTGTTGACATGGACTACCCTGCCGATAAAATGCAACATATCCTTGAAGAAATGGAACGTTTTAATGCCTGGGATTTTGAACAAAAAGCAGCTCAAATTTTAGGCAAACTTGGAATCCACAACCTAAAACAAAGAAACGATAGCTTAAGTGGCGGTCAGAAAAAAAGGGTTGCCTTGGCTCAATTACTGATCCAACAACCTGATGTTTTAATTCTCGATGAGCCTACAAACCACTTGGACTTACAAGCGATAGAATGGCTTGAAAATTTATTGAACGCCCACAATATTTCTCTAATTATGGTTACCCACGACAGGTATTTTCTTGACAATGTGGCCACACATATTTTGGAATTGGAACGTGGTAAATTGTATATCCACAATGGCAATTACGCATACTATTTAGAAAAGAAAAGCCAAAGAGAAGCTGTGTTCGCGACTGAGGTTGCCAGAGCGCGAAACTTGATGAGCAAAGAATTGGAATGGATGCGCCGAATGCCTAAAGCTAGGGGCACCAAATCAAAAAGCAGAATCGAAGCTTTCTACGAATTGAAAGACAAAGCCAGTGTTGATTTATCAAAAAAAGAAATAGAAATTTCAGTCCGCACCAGCCGCTTAGGCAATAAAATCATTGAAGCAGAGCATGTCTCTATGAACTACGGCAACAACTGTTTGGTTGACGATTTCTCTTACTTGTTTAAGAAAAACGACCGCATCGGTGTGGTTGGAAGAAATGGTGTTGGAAAATCTACGCTATTGGATTTACTAACCGGAGAAATAAAACCAACAAGTGGTGAGGTTATACATGGCCCTACTCTAAAAATAGGATACTATACCCAACACAGCAATGACCTAAACGACGACAATAGAATTATTGAAGAAGTTAAGCAAATTGCTGAATATGTAACCTTGGGCAATGGCGAACAGGTAAGTGTTTCCAAACTATTGGATATGTTTTTATTTCCGCCTTCTATGCAGCACACACCTGTGGCAAAATTGAGTGGTGGTGAAAGAAGAAGACTACAACTTCTAAAAGTTCTTGTTGGCAACCCCAATTTCTTAATTCTCGATGAGCCTACCAACGACTTAGACATTGACACACTTAATATTCTTGAAGATTTCTTAGTGGGCTTTGATGGATGCTTGCTATTGGTATCACACGACCGTTATTTCATGGACAAATTGGTTGAACACTTATTTGTTTTTCAAGAGAACGGAAATATCCTCGATTACTATGGCAATTACACCGACTACAGGGAAGAAGTAGACAATCTACCAGCTACTCCTGAAGTGGCACCCAAAGCTTTAGAAACAAAGTCTGTAGAAGCTCCAGTTGCAAAAAAGAAGTTAAGTTTCAAAGAACAGAAAGAGCTAGAAACCATTGAAAAGGAAATTGAAACGCTTGAGGCCCGAAAGACCGAACTTAACACTTTACTTGTAAGCGGAACAACCGACCATGTGGTGTTAACCCAATGGGCCGATGAGATAGCTGATTTAGACAAGCTTATAAGCCGTAAAAGCGACCGCTGGCTAGAGTTATCCGAAATCTAAAATATCGAGTCAATTCAATATATTTGTTGCATGCAAATTTCAGTCATCATCATTGCAAAGAATGAAGCAGAGAACCTAAAAAGGTCTTTGCCCAAATTGCATTGGTGTGACGATATCGTGCTAATCGATGATTGCAGCAGCGACCAAACAGAGGAAATTGCTAAATCATTTGGGGCTAAAGTTTTCCAAAGAGCCTTTGATGGTTTTGGAACACAAAAGCAATATGCTGTTGCCCAAACCATACATCCATGGGTCTTAAATTTAGACGCCGATGAAGTAATGGATGATGCACTCATTGATGAAATTTTATCGCTTAAAGAATCTGAGGAGGTAAGCGCATACGAGCTACCAATTCAACATGTATTTCTTGGAAAAGTATTCAAACATGGCAAAGAAAGCAATTATCCCCACCTGCGTTTGTTTAACAAACAAAAAGGAAACTTTAACGATGCCGTGGTTCATGAAAAAGTAATCACCTCTGGTAAAACCTTGCGATTAAAAGGCAAAGTATTGCATTATAGCTATAGAAACCTTGAGCATTATTTTCAAAAATTCAACAGTTATACCCAAGCGGGAGCAATCAAACTCAAAGAAAAAGGAAAAAGTCGAGCTTTGATTTTATGTATCCTATCATTCCCAATATATTTCTTTAAACATTACTTTGCTTATGGCAATATATTCAACGGAAAAGAAGGATTTATATGGTCCTACCTCAACGCTTGGTACCACACTGTAAAGTATTTAAAACTATACGAATTGAACCAGAAATAATGAATACACTTCGTGTTTTAATGTACCATCAAGTTGATGTATCAAAACGCAATTTTCTTTGCGTAACAGTAGAGCAACTAAAAAAACAATTGCTGTACATAAAATCTAAATATGTACCAATCAGACTTACTGATGTATTAGAACACATTGAAAAAGGAACCCTACTTCCCGACAATGCAATTTTAATTACTTTCGATGATGGCTTTGAAAACAACTTCACCCATGCATATCCTGTTTTTGAAGGACTTTCCATCCCTTTCACCATATTTACAGTAAATGATTTTATTGGCAAAAAAACAAGTCATGATTCAATCGAACAAGACTTTCTAAGTGAAGAGCAAATTTTAAAAATGGTCCATTTAGTTGACTTTGCACACCACGGATTAAGGCATGACAACCTTATGGATTTAAGTCTTGAAAAACGAGAAATTGAAATCATTGAGTCGGTTAAAGATATGGCAACATTTAAACATAAAACTTTAAATGCATGGGCTTATGCATATGGCGCATATCCAAAACGAAATAAAACAGAATTTGATGCTTTAAAAATAGCTTTTAAAAACGCTGGCATTTCTTGTGCCTTCAGAATAGGAAACCGCATCAACAAGCTACCAATTAAAGACCCTTATAAGATTGAAAGAATAGATGTCCGAGGGGATGAATCATTCCTTAGATTTCGCCTAAAAGTGGGTTTTGGGAAGCTTCTTTAAGAAATTTTACTTTTCTTGCAGCATTTTTAGCGATATCTTTGTCTAAGAGGTATCAGTGCTTACAATGTTCTCCGAAAAACAGGTTATAGAAGGTTGCATCAAAGGCGACAGGTTGTCGCAAGAGGCATTGTATAAACGCTTTTCAGGAAAAATGTTGGCTGTAAGCAAACGGTATTTGAAAGATCTAGATTTGGCTGAAGATGCTTTTCAAGAAGCCTTCGTTAAGGTCTATACCCACCTCAAAAACTTTAGTTTTCAGAGCAGTTTAGAAACATGGATGACCCGCATTTTCATCAATGAATCGATTAATAAATTGCGTTCATTAAAGCGTTTGGCCCTTCAAGTGAGCATAGATGAACAAACCAGGCAGTTTCCCGAAATAAACCAAGAAGCGCCTGAAAAATTTGATTCCGAATTGGTGATGATTCTAATTGAAAAATTGCCGGAAAATTATAAAATTGTCTTAATGCTGTATGCCATTGACGGTTTTAGCCATAAAGAAATATCAGAAAAATTAAATATGCCAGAAAGCACATCGAGAAGCTCACTCACAAGAGCAAGAAATATGCTGTGGCAAATGTATAACCAGGAAATAATGAAACATGAGTCCAGAAGAATTTGACAACAGACTAAAATCAGCTTTTCAAGACGAGAACTTACCGCCTAAGGAACAACTATGGGCCAATATCTCTTCACAGCTTGAACCAAAGGCGAAAACACCTTTTTGGTATTGGCTGCTGCCTGCTATAGTAGTTGTAACAGTTGCTGTTGTATGGGTAGGCAATCAAAAGCCTGTATCAAAAGAAACAGCAATTGAGACCAATATTGAACCAACTTCTAGCAACAAGCCGCGCTTTGAAAGCCAAGAAGTTGCCTTGTCAAGCAACGCCGAACAAAACCAAGAAAACAACAACATTGCACTTGAAAAAACCAATCTTTCTTCAAGTATTGAAAAATCTAATCATCAAGCTGAGATAAGCAAAAATAAAACAAACCACACCATATCAAAAGGAAACATTCGCGTTAAAACCGACAAGAAGATTGAGTCAAACACAAACACACATTTATACCTTACAGACAACAATATTTCACAAAAAAAACCCGAGCCACCTGTAGGAATTTTACATAAAGACTATGTAGATAATTTAGGATTATCAAACCACCCATTATTGAGATTAATTGGATTCCCTAGCTTTCCTTACAATTTTGAAATTAATGAATTAAACAGTATAAATATAGGCGAAAAACAAACCAATTGTTTTAAAAGCCCTGACCCCAAAAGAACACCTAAAACCGGCGATTTCTCTTCAAAAAGATGGTTTACATTTGGCCTTGGACCTCAGCTAGCAATAAATTCAATTAAAGTAAATCAAGATTCTCAGGCTTGGGTGCACAAGCATTTATGGGAGAATAAAGACCGACTTACAAGCAATGGAAGTGGGTTTCAAGTCTTCGGTCACCTAGCACTTAAATTAGGCAAAAAACAACGCTTCATTTTTGAAACAGGTTTAAACTACAGCATACGCACTGAAGAAATAAAACTCAACGAAAGCAGTTACGACATTGCAGCCCGCGACAATAGTGGAAAAATAAACCAATACACCCAAATTCTCTTAAAAGTTATTTATGGAACCGACACAACCGAATACCTCGCAGTTTCTAATTTTTCATTAGCCGTAAACAACAAATACCATATTTTAACACTCCCATTCAGATTAAGTGCTGAACATAAAATTTCTGAAGCTACTTATATGTCATATGGATTAGGAGGTGGGTTTTCAATGCTTAGCAGCCACAACACAGAACATTTAAACATGATATGGGGCAACAGCGTAAAAGAAAGAAATTCAACCCAATTCTCTGCCTCTTTAAATGCTAACTTATCTTTATACACCAACTTTAATGACATCGGCCAAATAGGTGTTTACACCGGATTTCAAATGTATCTGAGCCCTTGGAAAGTTAATTCAAACCAATATGCCATCAACATGCGTGACATGCAATTGGGAATCACCTTTAGAAAACCTTTTTAAATTAAAAAGGAAGATTTTCATCTTCCTTTTTATAAATATTCTATTTAATGTTTTGAGAAAAGTCCCTTCCGTGGGGCTCCTCATACAATCTTTCTTTAGGCAATGATTGGAAATACTCATAAGTAATTTTCAATCCTTCTTGACGACTTATCTTAGGTTCCCAGCCCAAAATTTCTCTTGCCTTGCTAATGTCTGGCTGTCTTTGCTTAGGATCATCAGTTGGCAATTCTTTGTAAATTACTTTTTGATTGGTTCCAGTTAATTTGATGATCTCTTGAGCGAAATCATTAATCGTTATTTCATCAGGATTACCAACATTCACAGGGGTGGCGCAATCGCTTAACAACAATCTATAGATGCCTTCAACTAAATCATCAACATAACAGAAAGAACGTGTTTGAGAACCGTCTCCAAAGGCAGTTAAATCTTGTCCCCTTAGGGCTTGTCCGATAAACGCAGGCAATACCCTGCCATCATTTAGACGCATTCTTGGACCGTAGGTGTTAAAGATCCTAACGATTCTTGTTTCTACGCCATGGTAAGTATGGTAAGCCATGGTAATGGCCTCTTGAAAACGTTTGGCCTCGTCGTAAACACCTCTTGGCCCAACTGGATTTACATTACCCCAATAATCTTCTGTTTGCGGATGAACCATTGGATCTCCATAAACTTCGCTGGTAGATGCCACTAAGATTCTTGCGTTTTTTGCTTTAGCTAATCCCAATAAATTATGGGTACCTAAAGAACCAACTTTCAAAGTTTGAATTGGTATTTTCAAATAATCGATAGGACTTGCAGGCGAAGCAAAATGCAAGATATAATCTAAGTTACCTGGAACGTGTACAAATTTTGAAACATCGTGGTGGTAAAATTCAAACTCTTTTAACTTAAATAAATGTTCGATATTTCTAAGATCACCAGTTATCAGATTGTCCATCGCAATGACTTGGCAACCTTCCTTAATAAAGCGGTCGCAAAGGTGTGAACCTAAAAACCCAGCCGCTCCAGTTATTAATACTCTTTTTTGTGTCATATTAGTTTGTTTTTATTCTACCGATACATTCATAATGAAAGCCTAATGCTTGCATCTCCTCTGGCTCGTATATATTTCTTCCATCAAAAATTGCTTTTTGATTTAATGCTTTTGCAATCATGGCAAAATCGGGCGATCTAAACTCAGGCCATTCTGTTACAATCACCAAGGCATCTGCACCTTCAAGTGTTGCGTACTGATCTATTGAATAGGTAATTTTATTGCCTAAAATCCTTTCAGCCTCATGCATGGCTACAGGGTCGTATGCTATAACTTTAGCACCCGCTGCCAACAATTCGTCGATGATCACCAAACTAGGCGCTTCACGCATGTCATCAGTTTTAGGTTTAAAAGACAATCCCCACATAGCAATTGTCTTACCAGCTAATGAACCAAAATAGTTTGACAATTTTGAGAACATAACTTGCTTTTGTCCATCGTTAACTTGTTCAACAGCTTTTAAAACTTGCATACTGTAACCATGCTCATCAGCAGTTTTTATTAATGCTTTCACATCTTTAGGAAAACATGAACCACCGTATCCAATGCCTGGATAAATAAATTTATGTCCAATACGGCTATCACTACCAATTCCCTTGCGCACCATGTTCACATCAGCACCCATGATTTCACATAAATTAGCGATGTCATTCATGAAACTAATTTTCGTGGCAAGCATACTGTTTGCAGCATACTTTGTCATTTCAGCACTAGGAATATCCATAAATATGCATGGATGACCATTCAATAAAAACGGTTTGTACAAGCGGCTCATCACCTCTTGAGCTTTATCTGATTCAACACCAATAACAATGCGGTCTGGCTTCATAAAATCATCAATGGCTGCACCTTCTTTCAAGAATTCTGGATTGCTAGCCACATCAAAATCAACATTGCTATTGCGGGCGTTTAAAGCATTTTTCAGCGCTGTTCTAACCTTGTTTGCTGTTCCTACTGGAACGGTACTTTTGGTAACAACAACCATATAGTCTTGCATATGGGTTCCTATTTCTGTAGCAACGCCAAGCACATATTTCAAATCTGCGCTACCATCTTCATCAGGTGGTGTGCCTACAGCAATAAAGGCGGCTTCGCAGCCTACAATACTATCTTTTAAATTGGTTGAAAAGCTTAACCTTCCCTTGTCAAAATTGCGTTTTACCATTTCATCAAGGCCAGGCTCATAAATAGGTAAAATACCTTGTTTTAAATTGTCAATTTTCCTTTGGTCAATATCAATACATACAACGTTAAGGCCAACTTCTGCAAAACAGGTTCCAGTAACTAAACCAACATACCCTGTTCCTACAACTGCTATTTTCATTTCTGTTTTATAATTTGTTTAACTATGAGAGTTATATTTTCTATTTTTTCTTTGCTCAATTCTGAAGCAACTTTTCAATTGCTGAAACAGTGTGTTTAAATCCAAAATTGGATATACTTTTGATCATTGAAAAAATTCAAAGCGTGCAAAGATAAGCCCAATTTTTTCAAATGAAAAGTAAAGTCTCTATTTTTAAGCATTAAACTAAATAATTCACAATGACTTAACTTTAAACTATTTGTAATTAATATATAGTACATTGTCTATTCTACTCTTTATTAATTGACTATATTTGCGTAATACCAATGATCACATTTGAATCTAATATTGGCAAACTAGATTATCTACTTGGCGTGAACTATATTTTCATTCCTGCCAGTGTGCTTAACGAATGTGGCGGGATTAAGTCAGGACGTTGGATTTGCCACCTTCAAAACCAAATAAAATTTCAATGTGGATTTGTTGCCTTAACGGAGGGAAATGCTTACATAACGGTTAACAAGGCAAGGATGAAAAAACTCAAACTCCAAACCGGAGACCAGGTTAAAGTTCAACTGGAAAAAGATGAGAGTGAATATGGCCTAGACATGTGCGAGGAACTATACACCCTTCTGCAACAAGATGAAGAAGGATTATTTAGGTTCAACAAACTAAGTCCAGGCATGCAGCGCTATATAATTTTCTATGTTTCCCAAGTTAAAAATCCACAATTGCGACTTGACCGTTCCTTATTGCTCATTGGCAATTTAAAACTAATGCCAGAAGGCAAAGAAACATTTAAAGCAATGTTGGGGAAAGCTTAATTAAAAAGCCAATCCCACAGTTATTCTCTCACCCAGAAAAGGATTTTTTGTAATTGTTTAAAGATTTGAGTTAAAATAAAAGCTTAAATAGAACACTTGCACAATCCAATTTTATTCATTCAATTTGTATATTTCAATAAGACATGCACAACCAGCATAAAATACTGAGAGTTTTGCAGCTCATTTCCCTTCTTAAGAAGAATCCGCCTAAACAAATTTCAGCGCTTGCAACTTTATTGGATAATACAGAACGCACAGTTTATCGTTACCTAGATTTGATTAAAGAGCTTGGCTTCAATCTACAAAAAGACATTTCAAAACGATACTTTATAGAGGGAGAAGCAGAAGTTGAGGCAAGCTTTACAAACGAGGAGGCAAGTTTATTAAAAGAGCTCATTCTATCCACTGGCAAGAACAACAAACTCAGAGATTCACTGCTTAAAAAAGTTTACCAGAAATCTGAAATCATTTTCCATGGTGAAAACCTCTTACATGCCCACCTCGGTAAAATCATTGAACAGATCAATTACGCCATTGCCAATAACATGCAGATTGTCCTAAAAAATTACCACAGCGTGAGCTCTCAAAACATCGTCGATCGCAAGGTTGAACCAATTGCCTTGTCAGATAATTACGACAGCTTGTGCGCTTTTGAAATCAAAGGATCAAAAAACAAATACTTTAACCTAAGCAGAATTTCAGAGGTCGAGGTTTTAAAATCGACCATAAAACACAAATCTAAACACCGTATTATACCTACAGATGCCTTTGGTTTTGCCGAAAACGAAAAACCAAAATTTGACATCGAAATTCGACTCAGTTTGCGTGCTTATCTTTTACTCAAAGAAGAATATCCCTTAACGGTTCAATTCATAAAACCAGAACCTAAAAACCAAACCTATATTTTAAAAATAACCGTCAACGATGCGCTTCCTATCACCCGCTTTGTAATGGGCCTTCTTGATGAAGTTGAAATATTAGGCTCATTCGACTTCCAAGAACACTTGCTCTCATATGTCAGCCAATTGCTAGACAAACAAGCAGAGTATTTGAAGCCCAAAGGGGGACGATAGATTTATTTATTGGTCCCTGCACCAGAGACTTCACTTCGTTGCGTCACGGTGCGGGATAAATTAATTGTTATTAGTTAATTGTTATTGGTTATTTGTTATAAAAACGAAAACATCAAGCATCATCTACTGCCCTGCTCAGCCCTCTTGTTTCACTCTGCATGGTGATTGTTGCTCTGAACAATCTCTCGTGCAGGGCTCTTGCAGCTTTGTTTATTGGTCCCTGTACCAGAGACTTCACTTTGTTACGTCACCCTGCACTAGAATTTTGTATTCACAAAATACAGAGCAGGACAAGGCGGTACGGGATAAATTATAAGTCCCCGTAGCAGAGAACTACGTTTCACTCCGTTCACGCTATGGGATGAATTATTGGTTGTTAGTTAATGATTAATAGTATGTCGATGCCTAAATAAGGTTGACCAAACTTCTAAAAAACGAAATAATATAGCCATCCCGTGGCGTGAATGTAGCGTAGCGAAATTCTCTGCCACTGGGATCACCCCTGAGTATTAATCGAAATTTAGAAGTAATCTGTACCCTATACCCTACTCTCCCCCATTGTGACCATTATCACATTTTATTGTTTTGTTTAGCTCTAATTTTGCAGTATCAAATCAACAAAACACATGAAATTAGAACAAATTTATACTGGATGTATCGCCCACGCTGCATACTATTTAGAAAGCAATGGTGAAGCTGCAATCTTCGACCCGCTTAGAGAAGTTCAACCCTATATCGAAAGAGCCAATAAAGACAATGCAAAAATCAAATACGTTTTTGAAACGCATTTTCACGCAGACTTTGTCTCTGGTCACCTCGATTTAGCTAAAAAAACAGGGGCGAATATTGTTTATGGTCCGACTGCCAAACCAGGTTTTGATGCAGTAGTGGCCGAAGACAATCAGATTTTTAATGTAGGAAATTACCAAGTAAAAGTTTTACATACACCAGGTCATACCATGGAAAGTACTTGCTATTTAATTATTGATGAAAATGGCAAAGAGCACGGACTTATTTCGGGCGACACATTGTTTATTGGTGATGTGGGTCGTCCAGATCTTGCCCAACATGTCATAGCAGAACTAACAAGTGAAAAACTAGCCGCCCATTTATACGATTCTTTACGCAATAAAATCATGCCATTGGCAGATGATATCATCATTTACCCCAACCACGGTGCAGGCAGTGCTTGTGGCAAAAACATGAGTAAGGAAACCACTGATACTTTGGGACACCAAAAACAAGTGAACTATGCATTAAGAGCGGATATGAGCAAAGAAGAATTCATGGACGAATTACTCGATGGGCTAACCACGCCACCGTCCTATTTTCCTAAAAACGTTCTGATGAATATTCGCGGTTATGAGAGCTTTGATGACATCATGGACCGTGGCATGCAACAATTGAATCCAGATGAATTTGAAGCCGTCGCTAATGAAACAGAAGCGCTTATTTTAGATACGCGTGAAGCCAATGATTTTGCTAAAGGATTTATTCCAAATTCAATCAACATCGGCATTGATGGCAATTTTGCGCCTTGGGTTGGGGCTTTAATTCCTGACATCAAACAAGAAATACTAATCGTTGCCGATAAAGGCCGTGAAAAAGAAGTCATCACCCGTTTAGCCCGTGTGGGATACGACCACCCAATTGCCTATCTAGATGGTGGTTTTGAGGCATGGAAAAACGAAGGGAAAGAATTTGATTCTGTAAAAAGAATTACCGCGGAAACTTTTGAAAGCATTCTGCCTGAGAACCCAATTGTTATTGATGTTAGGAATGCAAATGAATATAACGCCGACCATGTTAAGGATGCCATCAACATTCCTCTCGATTATATAAACGAGCACCTCGCTGAATTCCCGAAAGACAAACCGTTTGTTATGCATTGCGCAGGTGGCTACAGAAGTATGGTGGCTGCCTCTATTCTAAAATCAAGAGGATGGAATAACTTTGTGGATGTTGAATCTGGATTTTCAGGCATCTCAAAAACTTCAGTTCCTGTAATTTCAAATGCTTGCCAAAAATCAAAAAACTAATATGGAAACAACAATATTAAACACAGAAAAAACCAAGAGCACCTTTATCGTTGCCAACCTTAAATGCAGCGGATGCGCTAAAACCATTCACAATAAAATTAGTGAATTAGAAGGTGTAGATGAAGTAAAAGTAGATGTTGAAAATGCACGTATTGACATTCAGCATAATGCTACTATTGACCGACATACATTCAGCGAAAAACTTACCAAAATTGGTTACCCTGAAATTGGTGATGACAACAACTTACTAACCCAAATGAAAAGTTATGCCAGTTGCATGGTAGGTAAAATCAGTTAGAAAATATGCAGAAATACAATCTAGAAAATTTAATAAAAGAAAACATAGGAACAGTGGTTGATGTTCGAACGCCCAATGAATTCATGGGTGCGCATGTCCTCAATTCGATCAACATCCCCTTGAACAATCTGCCCTCTGATATGGATAAGATAAAAAATCTCCCAAGTCCCGTAATTCTTTGCTGTGCCTCAGGTGCAAGAAGTGCTCAAGCCGAACAATACCTTAAATTGTTTGGCGTAGATTGCATCAATGCTGGGTCGTGGACCAATGTCAATTTTTACAAAAACAGCTTTGCCTAAAACACTATTTATATAAACAAATTAAAATATAGAAAATTTCAATATGAGCAATTTCAATGACATTATACAAAGCGAAACGCCCGTACTGGTTGACTTCTTTGCTGAATGGTGCGGACCCTGCAAAATGATGAAATTAATTTTAGAAGACTTAAAATCTAAGATGGGAGAAAATGTACGCATTATAAAAATCGATGTAGACAAAAACCCCGCAATTGCAGCGCAATACCGTATACAGGGTGTTCCAACCTTAATGGTATTCAAACAAGGGCAATCGAAGTGGAGACAAAGTGGGGTTCTAAGTGCAGCTGAGTTGCAGAAAGTTATTGCGGGTCTGAATTAACGTTTGAACACGCCGATTAGCTCAGCACTATCCATAATATTCCCCAACATTGCTGCGCGTATTTGTGCCACTGTTGCTGCGCGTCCTATTCCCAATTCTTTACGATTCATTGCATACAACTTAAACCTATAATGATGGGCACTACCTGGCGGGGGACAAGGCCCTCCGTAGGTGGTATCGCCAAAACTGTTAATCCCTCTTTTAACGATTGAAGGGAATATACCAATGCGGTCAACGCCCTCTTTAATTTCTCGCATAGATTCTGGAATGTCATATAAGACCCAATGGTTCCAAATATAACCAGCTACCGGAATGGCATCTGGGTCATCCATGATTATGACATAACTTCTTGCTCTTTGATCTCCTGGCCCTCCACCTGATGGAGACCAACTTAATTGAGGATGGAATTGCTGAGAACTTCCACATGAATACTTAAAAGGTATAGTGTCATCAAATGAATTGCTCCATAAATAATAATTCAATGGACCATCAATTAATTTTCCTGTTCTGCAATTTGCTAATAAGAACAAGCCTATCAAACAACTAAATAAAATAAGTAGTTTACGCTTCATATCTTTTAATTAAGAAACACAAATATCATATAAAACTTTCATATCCTTCAATTCACTTGTCATCTTTGCTTTTTCTAAATATTCTTTGGCGTACACCAAACGCAGATGCTTATTTTCTCTTAACATCAGCAAGGGTTTTACTATAGGATTAAACACCAAATCGCCACTGGCATTTTTCCCTATTTCTAATTTTACAAAGGCTGTTACATGGCACCAAGTATAAATATCATAGGCAATAAAATCACCCAAACTATAAATGGCAAAACCTTGCTTTTCTTTTCCAGTATTGGGATCTTTAAATGTATACGAGCGCCAAGGTTGCATGTTGTGAGGATGCCCTCCAGCAATCACATCTACCCCACAAGTCTCAAATATCTTTTGGAACAAATTAACCGTAACTTCAGATGGATAAACCTGGTAGGCATTGCCTGCATGAACGGAACAAATAATAAATTCAGCACCAGCATTTCTGCAATCTTTTACCTGTTGCTCAATCATATCAATAGAACAATCTATGGTATTCAATGGCAAATGATTCACTCTCCATTCCTCCCCTTTTTCGGGTAAAAATTGATTCAAGGAATAGGTAAAAGCAACAAACCCGATTTTTATTCCATTGACTTCCAAGATTTCAAAATCTTTATCCTCTTTTTGAGATTTAGCCCCTACTGATTTAATGTTCTTTTTATTTAAAAACGCTATCGTTTTATTTATTCCCTCAATGCCTTGATCCAATGTGTGGTTGTTGGCTATACTTAAGACATCAAAGCCTCTGTATTTACCCTGACCATTAAAAATCTCAAATGTTTTTTCATCGGTATTGAAATGCATGTCATACAACATCACTTCGGGCACAAAATTGTTTTTAAGCCCCTCGTGCAAGGGTGTCTCCAAATTGGCAAAAACCACATCGCTGCCAAAAAATTCAGGACCGACCTCATCCCATAGGTTTTGTGTAAATTCCTCATGTATCATTTCGTAAGGCATTAAATCGCCGCCAATAGAAACTGTGACCAAAGGTTCTACAATTTGATTCTCAAGAACTGGTTTTTCTTTGAAATGTTTTTGCACTTCAATACTGTCCGCCAACAGTGGAGATTTGAAATAGTACTTATAGGCAAAATAGACAATATCCTTAAAACCCATAGTCCTAGGATTCTCTTCAAAAACTCTTGCCCTTAGCCATTTTTTACCTTTGATTAGGTGAAGCGGTAAACATAATAACTGAATAATGTAGCAGAGAATAATGCCCTTGATGGTATGTGGTCTAACAGCCCTCATAACTGAAAACTATGCGCCTAATAAAAGTCTACCTAATGAGAAATAAACCGTTAACCCAATGATGTCATTTATTGTCGTAACAAAAGGGCCTGTAGCTAATGCAGGATCGATATTGAATTTTTCTAAAATGAGTGGTGTAACTGTACCTAATAAAGAGGCAAAAATTATCACTGTGATCAACGCAATGCTAACAACGATACTCAAATCATATCCATGTCCAATAATTAAATTAAACATCAACAGCAAAGCTGAACAAACCAAGCCATTGATTAAAGATACGGTAAACTCCTTAGCCAACTTAGGCATTATGTTTTTACTTTTTAAAGTATTATTGGCCAAACCTTGAACAATGATTGCAGATGATTGTACTCCGGCATTTCCACCCATCGCAGCTACCACTGGCATAAAAAAGGCCATTTGTGGCAAGTTAGAAATGTCTGTTTCAAAATTGGAAACCAACATTGAGCTTCCCAATCCTCCCATTAATCCAACCATTAACCAAGGCAAACGCGCTTTAGACAAAATCAAAACTTTGTCCTCACTCACAACACTGTCGCTCAAACCCGCCTGCAATTGGAAATCCTTATCAGCTTCTTCTTTGATGAAATCTACCACGTCATCGATGGTAATCCTACCAATTAATCGGTTCATACTATCAATTACAGGAATGGTAATCAAATCGTATTTATTCATCAAACGGGCAACCTCTTCACCTGTTGCATAGGCATTAACGGCAATAAACTCTGTATTGGTTATTTCTATAACCGAGGTATGTGCTTTCGACAAAACGATGTCTTTCAAAGACACCACACCTTTTAATATATTTTTATCGTCCACCACATAAACTGCATGGACTGATTCAACTTCTTCTGCTTGTAAACGAATTTCTTCAATACACTGACTAACCGTCCAATTGTGTTTGACTTGAACCAACTCTTTCGCCATCAAACCACCCGCAACATCATCATCATAATGCAACATGGCCGCCAAATTCTTTGCATAGTCCTGATCGTCCAAATAAGACAATACCTCTTCAGCTTTTCTGGTAGGCAATAGGTTTAGAATATCCACCGAGTCATCCGAGTCCAAATATGAAACCACATCATCTGCAATTTCTTTGGCATCATAACCCTTGAAAAAACGCTCTTGCAATTCTTCATCCAAGGAACGAATAATTTCAACTGCATCTTCTTGCCCAACAACTTTAATAATGAATTTGGCCTCATCCAATTCAATGTCCCAAAAAATATCGGCAATATCTTCAGGACGGTAGGCCTCAAGCAACAAACGCACAGCCTCTGCCTCCTGATTTTCAATCAGTGGCTGAATCTGTAACAGCAGTTGCTTTTCTGAAACCTGTGTGCTCATTGCGATTGTTCTAAAAACTGAGTAAGTTTAATAAAGTCATGGTGACTTAATTGTTCCGCCCGCAATTTAGCAAATTCATGACTTTCTTGCAGATTAAATTTATGTAAAGCGTTTCTCAGTGTTTTTCGCCTTTGGTTAAAAGCCGTTTTTACCACATCAAAAAACAAAGTACGTGAGCATGGCAATACATACCCATCGATTCTGGTCGCTTTGATTACCCCAGTTTGCACTTTAGGTGGCGGCGTAAACAGTTCTGGCCCGACCGTAAACTCATAAGACGTTTTATAATACGTATTTAAAAAAACACTTAAAATACCATAGGTCTTTGAACCAGGACCAGCCACTAAACGCTCGGCTACCTCCTTTTGAAACATACCCCCAAAGCCTTTCACTTTTGAAATATTATCAAGCACTTTAAATACAATTTGAGAACTAATGTTGTATGGAAAGTTACCTAATATTAAAACATCATCAGGGAAAAACATACCATCGTTTCGGCTATCCAAAAAGTCCCCTTCCATTAGCTTCAAACCTTTAGGAACAAAATTTTCTTTAAGAAAGGCCACCGACTCTCTGTCCAATTCTATGGCCCGAATTTCTTTAAAATTCTCCATTAGATACTGGGTTAAAACACCTGTTCCAGGACCAATCTCCAATACAGGCAAATCTATCCCATCTCCTTTAAACATAGAAGCAACCTTCTCTGCTATACTGACGTCATTAAGAAAATGCTGTCCAAGATGTTTCTTTGGTTTTACAAAATGTTTCAACGCTTCAAATCTACAGCCATTTTTTGGATAAGCCTAAACCCCAAATACAATATCTGATAAATTAGTAATTATTGGTACAGTTTTTGAAATAGTTTTAAAAATCAAATAGAAATAACATGAAAAAAATAATACTCAGCTCATTTTTAGCCTTGGCAATTTTGCCAATGTTTGCGCAGGATTTGCCAGGCACAGTGCCACAAGTTGCTCCTGCTGTTACAATGAATCCAGAATTCATTCAATTTAAAGTTACCTCTCACGATTTTGGCAATGTTAAACAAAACATCCCTGTTAGTTACACCTTCGAATTCAAAAATGTAGGAACTAAAGACATCACCTTGATAAATGTTCAAGCTTCATGTGGTTGCACAACCCCAAATTGGAAAGGCGGCATCTACAAACCAGGAGAAACAGCACAAATCACTGCGACTTTCAATGCTGCAAGTGAAGGATACTTTCAAAAAAATGTAACCGTTACAACTTCAGAAGGTGTTAACTCATTAACAATTACTGGCATGGTTCTAGTACCTGCAGCCTTTGACGATTGGAAAATCAAACAAGATTCGATTGACCTTGCAAAAGCTAAATTAGAAAAAGGAGAAGGCAAACATGCTGAAAAGAAATCAGGCAAATCTTCTAAAGAAAAAGAAGAGCAAAAATCGAAAGACGCCGACAAACCAAAAAGCAAAAAATCCAAAGACAAAAAAAGTTCTTAATTAAACCCGAATATACAACATGAAAAAAATCGCAATCCTAAGCCTTTCGGCTCTATTAGTTATTGGAATTTCAGCGTTTCAAGCGCCTAAGAAACCTAAAAAAGCAGTTAAAGCTGTTAAAAAAGAAACCCCTCAAGCAAAAGTTGTTTTATCAGACAAAGTTTACGACGTTAAATTTGATAGAACCTTCCACGATTTCGGTAAAGCTACAGAAGGCGAACAAGTAGAAACAATATTTGTAATCACCAATGTAGGCAAAGAGCCTGTAATCATTAAAAGCCACGAAGTTCAATGCGGTTGCACAACCCCTTCATATTCTTTGGAACCAATTATGCCAGGTAAAAGCAGCAACATTAAAGTTGGCTTTAACACCAATGGCAAAATGGGCATCAACGACAAAACAGTTAAAATCATCACCAACGGTGGCACACACGAATTAAAATTCAAATGTGAAGTAACTGCTAAACCAAATGTTGACCCAATTGACCCAGCAGGAAGTGCAGTTAAATTGAAAACCAACTAAGACCTTTCATTTTTAATTATAAGCGTTGTATTGTCTCAAAAGCATACAACGCTTTTTTTATACCATGTCAAATCCAAGCATACGCCTTACCTTAATTGTTGCAGCATTCTCAATGTTGTGCAGTGGATTTATTTTTGAAAAAAAAGGAATAGTATGGAGTAAACTAGAAATTGACTTTGGCAACATTTACCAAGGTGAAGTTCCCAAAACAAGTTTTACCTGCTACAACTATTCTGACTCCGTTTTGGTATTCGAAAATGTAATGCCTTCATGCGGATGCGTGGTGCCTTCATGGCAGCGAACACCAATAAATCCAGGCGATTCAAGTGTTTTATCCATAGAGTTTGATTCCAAAGGGAAAAGTAAACAGCACAGCAAAACAATTGCAGTATACACCAACCAAGGTCTCTTCGAATTATTTATCAAAGCCAATATCATCAAACATTGATTTTTCTTTTCGGCACGGAATTTGTTTTAATCATTTAAAATATCACATTACATGATTTCAGTTTTTACTTACCTATTTGCGTTGATGTCATTTACTTCAATCAACAACACCAACTCTCCAACGGTTGACGAACCTAAAGACATTGAATGGAAAAAAACCTCACACGATTTTGGCGAAATTGTACAAGGCACAAAAGCCAAATACACTTTTACCTTTATTAACAAAGGTGCTGTTCCTATCGTAATTAGCAATGCCGCCGCTTCATGTGGTTGCACTGTTCCAAATTTCAGCAAAGAACCAGTTCCTCCAGGAGCGATGGGTTCAGTTACTGTAATTTTTGATTCTTCTGGAAAAAACGGCAACTTCTCAAAGAATGTAACTGTAACAACCAACCTTGGTCAATCAATCTTGTTCATTAAAGGCAACATCGTTACCGAACAAGCCAAACCAAAGTCTCCTGTTCAAATTGGCGATTAATTAATATTTATATTTTAAAAAAACCTTGCAAAATTTTGTAAGGTTTTTTTTTGCATCTTTGTAATCAGCTACTTTTACATGGAACACGAAGAATTTCAACAAGCAGAAATCAGCAATATCATTGATGTAAATCCAATGGTCAAGCGGTTTTTTTTGAAATTCAAACACAACATTACCTTTCAAAGTGGTCAATTTGTAATCATTGATTTTGGCACATTAAAACACACCTACGCAACACGAAGCTATTCCATTGCAGACATCAGCCATGGAAACACCATTGAACTTTGCATATGCCTTAAAGAAGATGGCGCTGCTACCCCAATATTATTCAAAAGTAGTATTGGCGACCTTCTTAAAGTGAGCATTCCTCAAGGACGCTTTGTATTGCCCGACTCTATAAACACTGAGTCTGTAGGTTTTATTTGCACAGGAACAGGTGTAGCGCCTTTTAGGGCAATGGTAAAAGACCTTCTTGAACACAGAAAATATAGCGGCAATGTCTACCTTTTCTTTGGCTGCCGAACACAAATTGATATTTTATATAAAGATGAATTTGAAGAACTTCAAAAACGTTTTTCAAATTTTCACTACACGCCAGTTTTAAGCAGAGAAAACTGGAATGGGGCACATGGTTATGTCCATAAGCACTATGAAAAGATCTTCCATAACAAACCGAACGCAATTATCTATCTGTGTGGCTGGACCAATATGCTAAAAGAGACCCGAGACAATTTAAAGTCCTACGGATATACACGATCTGAAATTAAACTTGAGTTTTACGATTAAGAAGTGAATAGAAATTTAAAAGACCTTCAAAATCTGTTTCAGAAATCTATGCGACCTGCGAGAGTGGTTAATGCTATAAAAGTCATTAGCAGTTATTACATGTCCAAAGTGACAAAAAAAACCATTCATTGGGGCAATCCAATTTCTTTTTCGATAGAACCAACCACCTCTTGCAATTTAAGATGTCCGCAATGCCCAAGTGGATTGCGTAGCTTCAGCAGACCCACCGGCATGTTGGGTATGTCTGTCTTCGAAAAAGCTATAAATGAATTGCATAAAAGCAGCGCCTATGTAACTTTTTATTTCCAAGGTGAGCCCTATTTAAACACGCAATTTTTAGACATGGTTTCTCTTGCCAGTAAGCACAAACTATACAGCGCAACCAGTACCAATGCCCATTACCTCGACAAAGAAAATGCAGAAAAAACGGTTAAGAGTGGGCTCGATCGTTTAATTATTTCTATAGATGGCACCACACAAGAAACATATGGGAAGTATCGAATTGGTGGCAAGTTAGAAAAAGTGTTGAATGGAACCAAAGAACTGATGGAAGCAAAAAAGAGATTGAACTCTAAAACACCACATGTTATATGGCAGTTTATCGTCTTCTCTCACAATGAGCACCAACTAGAAGATGTAAAATCATTGGCTAAAAGCTATAAGATTGATGAATTAGCCATCAAATCAGCTCAAATATACGACTATGAAACAGGCAATGAAATGATGCCTAAAAACGAAGAATTCAGCCGCTATAAAAACGATGGCAATGAATACAAAATAAAAAACA
Source organism: Bacteroidota bacterium (assembly GCA_947451105.1). Taxonomy (GTDB): domain Bacteria; phylum Bacteroidota; class Bacteroidia; order NS11-12g; family UBA955; genus JABMMZ01. The sequence goes on from CANFXY010000007.1 coordinate 35,736, forward strand.
AATTGCTTAACCACTGTTGGAGACTTTGGAACAGCTGTGTAATCACTTGGGATGGGAAAATTGTACCCTGCTGCTTCGACAAAGATGGCACCTACCGCTTGGGCGATTTAAACGATATGTCCTTTGAACAAATTTGGAAAGGACCAGCCTACCACCAATTCAGAAAACAAATTATAAAAGGCCGTCAATACATTGACATTTGCAAAAACTGTAGCGAAGGAACTTCTGTTTGGAAGAATTAACGGACGACGAAGAAAGTTCCGCGCATCTCATACCATTTCTTATCGGTGTCGTAATAGTTTATTTTGTAGACATATACATCCTGCTGTACCAAATCACCTTTAAACTTACAATCCCAACCTGCGTTGATGTCTTGCGTCTCAAACAACAATTCTCCCCAACGGTTGTATATGGTAAACTTATAGTCTTTGGGCGTAAAATTCCAAACCTTAATAAATAAATCGTTCAATCTATCCTCATTTGGACTTACAGCATTAGGAACAAAAATATAATGTGGACAAGAGTCTTTAAATTCTATTTGGTCACTTGCTTTACATCCATTTTTAGTTCTTACCGTGACATCATAAATACCTGGCAAGTTGACAACTATTGTTCTCGAAATTTCATTGTTTGGTTTCCACAGATACGTATACCCAACGCCAGCACCCGCATCCAATGTAGTTGCTTGACCTTGACATAAAAACTTATCTTGACCTAGGTAAACACTTGGATTGGCATACTCTGTAATATTTACCTCTTTGTAGACACTGTCACAAACATTGTTGCCTGCTTTCAACACCAAATTAACCCAATATTTTCCTTGGGTATTAACAGTTATAGACCTGCTTGTGGCACCCGTACTCCATTGGTATTTAACACCTGGATAAGACACTGTATTCAATACCAAAGGCAAACTTCCACCTTGGCAATAGCCGGTATCTTTCGGGAAACTAAATGAAGTGATTGGCCAATCGTAAACCACTACATGGACTTGGTCTGTGCTGTCACTGCCATTGTCAAAAGTAGTTTTTACTGTAGTTAAAAAAACACCAGCTGTAGGATAACAAATTGCTGTTGGATTTTGATCATTGCTGCTACCCGGATTGGCGCCTTGAAACGTCCATTGCCAAGCAACGGCATTTCCAACAGTTGTTACGTTGGTATAAATAATGCAAGAGTTTTTACACAAATAAAGGGTATCAACGTTGAACGCATTTGCAAAAAATGATTGCAAAAACAAAAATAGAAAGATGCAAGTGCGAACTACTCTGATCATATTGCCTGGTTTTTCAAATACTCTGTTTTAAGCAAACTGCAAATTTTGTACCTATCATCGTGCGTATCCAAATATAGAGCATTTAGCACCTCGTATACATGCTGGACACCAATCATATCGCACCATTCGAAGGGTCCATAAGGATAGGCTGTACCTAGCTTCATGCCAAGATCTATGTCTACTCGGTTGGCAGTTCCTTCCTGCAAAGTGAAATAGGCTTCATTAATAACCATGCAAACAACGCGGGCAGATATCATCCCAACACGTGAGTCAACCTTATTTAAGGTTTTCCAAGGCAAGATACTTAATTTCTGGTCTGTGAGTTCATTTGAAAGCGCACAATACTCCAAGGCGTTTCGTTTTAAAAAACTAGGCAAAGCATTAATCCCTATAGTATGCGCCCACATTGCTTTAGGCAAAACTGATTCTAACTGTATTTTTACAGTAGAGAGTACCAATAGACTTGAGGCATCAAGAAGGGCATAATCGGATAAGGATGATGCATCATCATCAAAGTTTAGATCAAATATGAGATCAAACTTGCTAGAATGGATATTTTTTGTACTTTCGAGCCTTGTAAAACTCAAACCTACAGATGTCAATATTCCGTCTAACTCTATTGTGCGTTCTTGCGAGCCTTTTACAGCAATGTTCATTCGAGCACAAAAATACAAATACAA
>CANFXY010000008.1 GCA_947451105.1 Bacteroidota bacterium
TCGACAGAAAACACCAAGTTTAACAACAATATTTGACCCACCACTTTGGCCAAACTTTGTTTGGTTTTCTTTTCAGATTCTAAATGTTCGTCAACATTAAATTTATGGTGTATTTCTGTGGTCGATTTGTAGATCAAAAACAAACCACCCGCAATTAAAATCAAGTCTTTTATACTAACATCTTTGCCTTCAAAATCAAATGGCAAGGTGAATAAGGTCGATTGGGCTTCGATAATCAGTTGAATCAGCACCAACAACAAAAGGCGTAAAAGCATGGCCAATAGCAAACCAATATTTCTGGCTTTCTTTTGTTCGTGTTTCTCTACACGACCGGCCACAATACTAACAAATATAATATTGTCAATGCCAAGTACAACCTCCATGAAGGTTAGTGTGATTAGGCTCATTAAGCCTGCGGAACTCAATATTTCTTCCATTCGATTTGCAAAAATAAATGTTTAATTAGATTGCGACTTGCTTCTTTTATACATTTCTGTGTTTTCAAGATAAAACCCACGCATTAATAGACGAAAGTCTTCTGTTTTTTCGCCATCTTCTCCCATTAACAATAGCTTTTCTTCTGACAATGCACTTTTTTCTGTTTTGCTATAACAAAATATACTGCGGTAATGTTTTCCTGGTTTGTTGTAAATTTTAATTGCTTTTAACGCATGTAAATTGTTTTCTGCGGCCAATGCATTAAATTCTTCTGCTTCTTGGGGTGGATAAATGAGCCAAAATTTTCCAGCTGGGTTTAATATGTCGTGAATGCGTTTGATCAAGGTCAATGTGTCGAGCGATTTGTTGTGTATGGCTCGGTTTTTTTCACTGTCCGTTTTTTCTAAATGGTTCTTAAAATAGGGTGGGTTGCAAACAATCAAATCATAGGTCTGGCCATAGTTGAACAACAAAGCGTCAGCATGAATGCTTGTTATCCGTTCCGCAAATTTGCTGTTTTCAATGTTTTCTTTGGCTTGCTCATACACCACCTGTTCAATTTCAATAGCCGTCACAGAAGCTTCTGGGTAGCGTTGGGCAAGAAACAAAGCGATTACACCCGTTCCCGTGCCAATGTCTAGACAGTGCTTAGGCGTTTCGGTTTCTGCAATGGCACCCAAAAGGCAGGCATCGCTGTTCACTTTTAATCCTTTGTCTTGACTGAAAATGCTGAATTCTTGGAAATGAAAAAAACTATTTCCCACCGTTAGATTACAAAATCAACATGGCGTCGCCGTAACATTGGAAACTATATTTTTTCTTTATAGCTTCTTTGTAGGCGTCCATCACGAAATCGTATCCACCAAACGCAGTAGCCAGCATCAATAAAGTGCTTTCTGGTGCGTGAAAATTGGTGATAAAGGCATTGGCAATAGAGAAGTCATACATTGGAGAAATGAATTTGTCGGTCCATCCAGTGCTTGCATTCAATGTGCCTGTAGATGATACAGATGATTCAATGGCACGCATTGAGCCTGAGCCAACGGCAACGATTCTCTTCTTTTGCAGTTGAGTGGCGTTAACCAAGGCAGCCATTTGCTCGCTGATTGAATAACTCTCTGAATCCATTTTATGTTTGCTTAGGTCCTCAACTTCCACATTTCTGAAAGTGCCTAAACCTTGGTGCAATGTTAATTCAGTGAATTTAACCCCTTTAATGTCCATACGCATCATCAACTCTCTGCTGAAATGCAAGCCCGCTGTTGGAGGTGCTACAGCGCCTTCTACAGTAGCAAATATGGTTTGGTAACGCTCTTCGTCTTCTTTTTTAACTGCGCGTTCAATGTATTTTGGAATTGGTGTTTCACCAAGCTTTCTAACAATGTTGTTGAACTCTTCTTTAGTGCCATCGAACAAGAAACGAATGGTTCTACCTCTGCTGGTGGTGTTGTCTACTACTTCAGCCACTAGGTCGTCGTCGCCGAAATACAATTTATTGCCTACACGGATTTTACGCGCTGGATCTACCAATACATCCCATAACTTGTGCTCTTCGTTTAATTCTCTCAATAAGAAAACTTCAATTTTTGCACCGGTCTTTTCTTTGTTTCCATACATTCTTGCAGGGAAAACACGGGTGTTGTTCATGATGAATAAATCGTCTTCATCAAAAATGTCTAAGATGTCCTTGAATTTTTTATGTTCAATTTTTTGTGTTGCTCTGTTCAATACCATTAGTTTGCTCTCATCGCGGTTTTTGTGCGGGTCTTGTGCAATCAAGTTTGCTGGTAAATCAAAGCTGAATTTAGATAATTTCATTGGACTATAATTAGGGTAAAAAAGGGTGCAAAAGTAATATATTTTATGCTAAAAGGCAAGTTTAATATTTAATTAATACGATTAAACTGCGAAATGTTAATCGTCTTCTCCTTCTGAACCCGCTCCAGTTGCCCTGTTAGCATCGTAGTTTCCGTCCTTCAAACCTTCGCAAATTCCTTCCACCTTTTTTTGTGCCCGATCAAAAGCCAAGTCTGTATCCTTTATCGGCTTTAGTAATTTATCCGCAAGGGCATAAAGCTTGGTTACGTCTTCTTTTTCTTTTCTGAAATAGGTTAAAAAGGTTTCTTTCTCATAGTCTTTGCTGTGCGCCGACTCTTTCAGTGTTTTCAACTGAATCAAGAGTTCTTCAATCTCCATCACGATTGGCTTGAAACTGTCTATTGCTTTGCCATACAATTTGCCATAGCTCTTGTACTCGTCCATGAGCTGTGCTGTTTCCAAATCAACCACCATGTTTTTTTCTCTGTATCGAGAGTCGCAAAACCCATAGTTGTGTTTGATGATGTCTTTGCGCTCTTGGATTTCTTCTAAAGGCATGTAATCCAACCAAGTGCGAATAGTTTGCACACGCATTTGTAGCGTATCGATCAATTCCAACTCAGCTTTCACTTCATAATCTGCCTTATAACCTTCCTTACAAGACATTAACAATAACACACAGGGAATAAAATATTTAAACATACTGCAAAATTATATTATTTTTATATAGTTTTGAACTCAAGTTTAAGATTTGTTAACACGTACCGATTATAAACGCGTAAGAGAAATCGTTTTCCTAAAAGACGTTGGACTTCTTGCTGTGTCTGCTTTTGGTGGGCCCGAAATGCATATTAGCCTTTTTCTTAAGCATTTGGTTCATGAGAAAAAGTATATCAGTGAAACAGACTTACTCGAATTAAACAGCCTCTGTCAAATTCTTCCCGGCCCCTCTTCTACACAAACACTGACCTCTATTGCCTACAAGATAGGAGGACCTCGCTTGGCGTTTTTAGCGCTCATGATTTGGATTTTGCCAGCCACCTTGCTTATGTCGTTTTTTGTGCTTTCAACCAGCTTCGTAAAGCCTGAAGTGTTTACCTTTATCGGACCAATGGCACTCGGATTCATCGTGGTAGCGGCATTTCAAATGTTTAAACTCATAAAAAAAGACAGTCTGAATATTGGTCTCGCCATCCTTGCAGCGCTTTTGTCTTTTCTTTTTCATTCACCCGCAGCCTTTCCCGTATTGCTCTTGGCGGGTGCTTTGGTGACGGTTAACTTTGGTAAGAAAGATTTTATTCCCAACAACAAGCCCCTCATCAATATCCGTTGGGCAAATTTGTCGCTTATGTTTATGATCCTCATCACTGTTGCTGTGGTTGGATTGTACACCAAAACACAATTTCCTCGGTTTTCTCAACCCATACGTTTGTTTGAAAATACCTACAGAATGGGCACCATGGTCTTCGGTGGTGGCAATGTTTTGTATTCAATGATACTCAAAGAATTTGTTGAGTTTAAGCCCAAACAATACCTCAGTTTAAGCGAGTTTAATACCGGTTTGGGGCTGCTTCAAGCGGTTCCAGGGCCAACATTTTCATTGGCTACATTTGCCAATGGAATGGCCATGAAAAACCTTGGATATGGCTTCAATGGTCAACTTATTGGCTGTGGTATTGGAACCCTAGCAATCTTTTTGCCAGGTACTTTGTTGATATTTTTTGTGTACCCAATTTGGAGCCAAGTAAAAGAATATCCAATCATTTACCGTTCTTTAGATGGAATAATTTCGGTGTCCATTGGCTTTATTTGGTCAGCAGCCATCTTTATGTTGTTGCCTTATCTACAATCTATTCTCTCTGAAATCTCTTTGTTTTTAGAGTGTCAGAAAAAGGGAATGGGCATGCACGATTTAACTGATCAATATCTTTCGCTAATCGTTTTTATCATAACTTTGGTATATTTGCAATACAAGAAACTACCAACTGTTCTTTTGGTTTTTGTAACTTTGTTGGCCGGCTATTTGTTATACAATTAAATAGATATGAATAAAAAAATTGGTCTTTATCTGCTTTTGCTTTTGCCTTTCATTACGGAGGCACAAACGCAATTACAAAGGGACAGCGGATTGATACAGTTTTCAGGTATTTTATTGTCTTCAGACAGTATCTATCCAATTCCATTTGCAAACATTTTTGTTCAAAGAAAGCCTTATGGGACTTATTCTAATTTAGAAGGCTATTTTTCTTTTGTCGCTCGAAAGGGAGATACCGTGGTTTTCTCTCACGTAGAATTTAAACGTTCTGTTTTTGTCATTCCGGATACTTTGCACGATTACAAATACAGTATTGTCAAACTATTGACACAAGACACCGTTTATTTCCCTGGTGTTGTTATTATGCCGATGCCCAACCGCGCAACCTTCGATCATTTGTTTGTGACCAAAGAGATCCCTAACGATGATGTTCAAAGGGCTAAAAACAATATGGAACGTGAAGAGCTAAAAGAACAAGCGTTCTCCTTAGAAGGCTCTGACGCCTCTGAAGCGTATAAACAGATTACAAGGATGTATGCCCAAAAATCTTACTATGCGGGTGGACAAATTCCGCCAATGAATATTCTTAATCCATTTGCATGGGCACAGTTTTTTGATGCTTGGAAACGGGGCGATTTTAAAAAGAAAAGCCGTTAATTAAACAGTTGCATGATTGGTCTGATAATGCTTATCAATCCAATAATTAAAATCAAAATCAGGGAACTCATTTTAAACTTATCTTGAGGCAATTTATTCAATATCTTCTTGCCTAAATACGTGCCAATAAAGCCAATTAGGAGCAAAACAGGCACATAAACAATGTTGGTTTTGTTGAGATAACCATTGTATACATAAACCACTGTGCGGCTTAAATCGATGCTTAAGTCAATAGCTGCGGAGGTTGCTACATAAACATTCTTTTCTAAATTGAAGGCAGACATGGTAATGCCACGAACTGCCCCGCCTGTGCCAATTAATCCCGAGGCAAATCCAGAAATAGCCCCGCCAAAATACATTTGTGACTTACCCGTGCTGATCTGCGCATTGTTGTTAATCAAAAAGTAAATGCTTAATCCGATTAAGAAAAAGCCTAAAAGCATTTCTAAGATTGAAGAGGCCATTCTTTCACTCAACAATCCACCCAATACCACAAAGATGATAGAGGGGATGCCGATGTTAATTAGAAGCTTTTTATCTATGCCATCCCTGAACAATACAATTTTACTGACATTGCTCGATAGGTGGAAGAGGGCCGTAATGCCTAATACGGAATGAAAATCTAAATAAAAGTTCGCAATTGGAACAAAGAATACCGATGAGCCAAATCCTCCTACTGTGCCAATAATTTCGGCCAATAGAGCTAAGGCTATAAAGGAAAACTGACGAATCGTAAGGCTTAGTAATTGTTAAGCATCATTGGCATCACCAACATCACCACTTCTTCGTCTGCTTCATTTTCTGCAGGAACCAAAAGACCAGCGCGGTTAGGTGTAGACAATTTCAATTTAACTGAATCGTGGTCTACGTTAGACAGCAACTCCAATAAGAAACGAGAGTTGAATCCGATTTCGATGTCTTCGCCATCGTATTCGCAAGCGCGTTTTTCGTTTGCTTCGTTTGCCAATTCAATATCCTCTGCACTTGCAGCCAATTCATTGCCTGTAATTTTGATTCTGATTTGGTGGGTGGTTTTGTTAGAGAAATTAGCTACACGTTTAACGGTTTCTAAAAAGTCTATGCGGTTAATGCCAACAATGTTGTTGTTGTCTTGTGGAATTACTGCTTTGTAATCAGGATATTTCTCGTCGATTAAACGGCAAGACAATTTTAAATTGTTGCTGGTGAAGAATACATTTGATTTGTTGAAATCAATTTGTATTGGTGTTACATCATTGCTCAATGATGATTTTAATAAGTTAAGCGCTTTTTTAGGTAGGATGAAGGTGTGCTCCATACCAGGCTTAATGTCGTGACGGGTTAATTTAACCAAACGGTTGGCATCTGTCGCAACAAAGTTTAAGCTGTCGTTGTACAATTCAACATAAACACCGGTAAGGTTTAACCTCAAATCGTCATTGCCTGTAGCAAATAAAGTTTTGCTGATGCATCTTAATAAGACGTTTGAAGGCATTGAGAAAGCACTCTCTGATTCAATTTCAGGAACCTTAGGGAAGTCAGCGCCGCTTTGACCAGCCAATTTGTAGCGGCCATTCGCAGTTCCTAATTCTATGCCATAGGTTTCATCGTTTACAGTGAAAGTGATCGGTTGGTCGTTTAACATTTTAACGGTGTCAATCAACAACCTTGATGGGATAGCCACCAAAATATCTTCTTTAGATTCAACCTGCAATGAAGTCGACATTGAAGTCTCTAAATCGGTGGTTGAAATGGTAAGCGTACCACTTTTAATGTCAAACAAGAAGTTATCAAGGATTGGTAATACAGGCTTCGATACGATTGCCCCACTTACTTTACTTAAATGCTCTAATAATTCTGGTGCCGCTACTATAAATTTCATACTAATTTCAGACTTTTTTATCTGATTGCGAAAGTAAATACACCCTCGCAAGGTATATTCACATAATTATCTCTTTTATTCACAAAATCTACTGCATATCGAATATTTTGCCCGGGTTTAAGATTAAATTCGGGTCAAAACTGCGCTTGATTCCGCGCATTATTTCAAAATGTGCGTTGCTAAACACAATGTCCAAATAGGGCTTTTGTACCAATCCGATTCCGTGCTCTCCACTAATGGTTCCTCCGTATTGTTTGCACAATTCAAAAATCTCGCGTATGGCCTTCGGTAAACCGCCATTCCATGCCTCATCATCCAAATCATTTTTCAATATGTTTACGTGCAAATTGCCGTCGCCTGCATGGCCATAACACACGGTTTCAAAGCCGTATTTCTCGCTGATTTTACTTACACCTTCATAAAGGTCGGGCAAATAAGAGCGCGTTACCACCGTGTCTTCTTCTTTGTATACAGAATGTTGTTTTACAACTTCGCCAATCGATCTTCTGATTTTCCAAAACTTCTCTTTGGTCTCACTGTCATCGGCCATCAAGACTTCCATAACATGATTGGCCTCCAAGGCTGCATATATTTTTTCGCATTGTGGCATCAAATCACTTTCGTTAAAGGCATCAACCTCAATCAGTAAATAGGCTTTTTCTTCACCCATCTCAAAAGCAATATTGTTTTTCTCTACAGAAAGCTTTACGCCTTTGCGGTCCATAAACTCAATGGCCGACGCTTGCACGCCTTCTGCGAAAATTGCTGGCACTGAGGCACAGGCTTCTTTGGCGTTGGCAAAACTCGCCAACATTAAGCTTCTGTAGGGTGGGTAGGGGATTAACTTCAAGGTCATTTTACACACAATGCCCAACGTGCCCTCACTGCCCACCATCAATTGTGTTAGGTGATAGCCTGTAGAATTCTTTAACACATTGGCTCCCGTTTGTATAATTTCTCCATTGGCCAATACCACTTCCAAATTTAACACATAGTCTTTGGTCGTGCCATATTTTACACAACGCGGTCCGCCACTGCTGTGCGCTATATTGCCGCCTAAGGTGCAACTGCCTTTGCTGGCGGGATCTGGGGGATAAAACAATCCCAAAGCCTGAGCCGCTTCTTGTAAGGCTTCATTGATAACGCCTGGTTCGACTATGGCTTGGTGATTGACTGTGTCGATTTCTAAAATGCGGTTCATTTTTTCGAAGCCCAATACCACGCCACCCTCTATGGGCAAACAGCCTCCACTTAATCCCGTTCCTGCACCTCTGCAGGTTAATGCAATTTGGTTTTCGTTGCAAATCTTAGCGATTTGTGAGACCATCTCTGTGCTGCTGGGCAACAAGACCAATTCTGGCGCAAAGCTGAGGTCTTCTGTATAGTCGCGGCCATAACGGTCCAACGATTCTAAGTCGGTTTTGTAATTGCCTTCTCCAACTATTTGACAGAGTGCTTCTGCCATGCGTTTATCAATGCGGGTGTAGCCCATGCTGCGAAATTAGTGTTTAGATTTTGAAATCGTTTCCTACCCGGCATCGAGTTTACAAACAAGTTATTTCAATGTAGACGTTTTCTTCGTGGTGTATACCCTGATCCAATCGACAACAAATTCGTTGCGTTGGAAATTCTCAGGCAAATAGTTTAAATACTTGGCTTCAAAACAATTGTTGATGATTACCACCATTTCATCGTCTAACCATTTTTTTAATTTGTCATTTACACGCATGTACGACACGCATTTTCCATCGGTGTAAAGCTTAATGGAATTTGGGGTCCACAAGCAGCCATAGACGTGAAAACTGCTGTCTGTGTTCTTGGGCAGATTGATCTTGCGGCACAAATACCCCCTCGATTTTGAACCCGACTCGCCCCAATGCACCGTTGTGTATTGGGCATGAACAGATTTGCCAGTCTTTTGTCCATACATCTCAAATATATCTATTTCGGGAGGCCACCTATTGGCACCCGTTAGCCAAAAGGCTGGCCAGGTTGCCGCCCCACTGGGGTTCTTTGATCGGATTTCAAAATAACCGTATTTCTGCTTAAACGAGATGTCTGAATTGATTAATCCTACCGCATACGGCACCTTTACAAGGCTGTCTTTTACTTTGAATGTTTTGGGTTTGTAAGCGCCGCCCAAATACAAATAGCCATCTTTCGCCTTTACCTCTGCAGCGTCGTAGTACTGGTGTAAATTGTCGGGATGAACTTCGCCCCAAGGCTGACCAGGTCGCCATTTTTTGAGGTCTAAACTGTCAAACTCATCTGAAAAACTTAAAATCCAATTGCTGTCGGCAAACTGTTGTTTCAGTGGTTTGTGCTTATGTAAACTGTAAGAAAATTTTAAACCCGCGTTGCGCACACTTAAGTTTTTCTTGATTAGAAAAGTTTGTATGGGTCTTTTGTTTTTGTCTAAAGGACGCTCAACTCTATAGCATGCGCTAAAAAATATCAGCAGTAGGATTAAGCCCCAACGCATCATTAAGCAATTTCTTTTTGGTAGTCTTCCGCCGCTAGATGCAAGACCTGCTTGCATTCTTTAGCACCATACACATCGGTAATAACTACCTTGTTTTCTTGACTCTGAGGATCCAATTTATAGGTCTTAAAATAATGAAGTAACCTTTGCAATATGGCTTCAGGCAATTCCGAAATATCCTGCATGTGGCCATACATAAGATCGTCTTTTAAGACGGCAATAATTTTATCGTCTGCTTCGTGCTTGTCTACCATTCTCAAGCCACCAATCGGAATGCATTGCAATAAGATGTTGTGGTTTTGTATAGGGCGCTCACTCAATACGCAAATGTCCAGCGGATCTCCATCGCCTTTTACACCTGTGAGTCCTGATTTTTCCATGCAAAATTTTGCGATCTCTTTGCCGCAATAGGTCTGTGGAACAAAACCGTAAAGGGCAGGGCAGAGGTTGCTGAATTTTTGAGGACGGTCTATTTTCAACAGACCACTCTCTTTGTCTAATTCGTATTTTACGGTATCAAATGGGGTAATTTCAATGTACACATTGATAATATCAGGAAAGGATGCACCTTTTGAAACGCCGTGCCAAGGATGGGCTATTTTCAAGACTTTATTTCTTAAAGAATATAACTGCGGGACTGCCATTGTAATCTACCGAAAGCTTTAATAAAGCGTCTTCTAAAGTTACAACAGTGGCAGTGTCTGTTAGTCCAAGCACAGTGCCAATTAGTTTTTTCTTTCCATCGTAAAATTCCCAATGGGTAGCTGTTGAATCAGGATTGCCAGAACAGATGTTTTTGTTCTCGTACTGCATCAAGGTGCTGTCTTTGTAGAATCTATACGAATCGTCTTGCTGACAAGCCGGAACCGCCAAGTTGTAGACATCCAAACCACTTACTTCCACTCGGTAAATTTTCCATGGAGCTGAAGTAATTCTTTTCATGTCAAGATCTTCAGTTACAACTCCAGGATTTGGAGGTGATTCTTTATAACAAGAAACGGCCCAAATACTAGCTACAGCAAATACAAAAAGAATTTTTTTCATGTCTATGGGTGTGTAAAGCTAATGGTAGCTGGAATGCCACTGTAGGTCGCATTGATTTTTAACAAGGTTTCGCTCAATTCTACAATGTCTGTGGTGTCATTTAAAACATTGGTGCTGGTTAGTTTTACATTTAAAATCAACTGGGTGTTGTTGTTGTAAAATTTATAAATACTAACACTTGAGTCAGGGTCCGTTGGACTGCATTTGCTGGTCATGTCATACAAAGACAATGAATCATCGGTTCTGAAACGGTATTGGTTGTCTTTGTTACAAGATTCTATTAAAAAGGAGTTCCAAAGGTCTTGACCACTGCTCACAAGGCTAGAAACTTTCCAGTTCTTTTGGGTTAGCAATTCTAATTTGGTTTTGCTGCTTCCATTATTGTTGTTGTTATCCGGTTTGTTCTCAGTTTTTTCACATGAATAAACAAATAAACTAACAACGCTTAATAAGATAATTGGCTTTAATAATTTCATAATAGAAAGCAAATGTAAATTATTTTGGCTTATTTTGCAAGTTCATAAAATGGCTTGGTTTAAAGATTGGTTCAATACCTCATACTATCATACACTGTATGGTCAAAGAGACGAAAATGAGGCGAAATTATTTATTAATAATTTACTCAATTTTCTAAACCCCCACGAAGGTGCAAGGTTTTTGGACTTGGCCTGTGGGAAAGGCCGACATTCATTCGACCTCTCTAGCCATGGTTATTCCGTTTGTGGTGTAGACCTCAGCACCGAGAGTATTGCAGAAGCTAAAACTCTTGCTAATTCTAAACTTGAGTTTGATGTGCATGACATGCGCAAGCCATACAAACAAGCTTACTTCGATTACGTCTGCAATCTGTTTACCAGCTTCGGTTATTTTGATGCACAAGAAGACAATATAATGACCTTGACTGCCGTATGTCAGGACCTAAAGCCGAAAGGTGTTTTTGTGCAAGACTTCTTCAATGCCCACAAAGTGCAAAAGAATTTACTGCCCTACGAACTTAAAAGTATAGATGGTATTGATTTCGAAATCACCAAAGAAATTATAGACAAACGGGTGATTAAAACCATTCGTTTTACCGACCAAAATGAATCATTTGAGTTTCAAGAAAAAGTAAGTCTTTTTGATTTGGATGACTTTAAAACCATGTACCAAAATTCAGGTTTGAATTTGTTGCATGTGTTTGGCGACTACCAGCTCAATGCGTTTGACCTTGAGCACTCCGACCGTTTAATTTTAATCGCTGAAAAACCATGAGCAACGCTTTTGATACCTATTTCTACCGACTAATCAACCAAACACTCAGCGCTGAATGGCTAGATGTTGTGATGGTGCGCTTCTCTGACAAAATATTTTGGACGCCCCTATACGCTTTGTGCATTTATTTCATGGTAAAGGAGTTTGGCAAAAAAGCCATGTTAATTCTCTTGTTTTTATTTGTTGCTGTAGCAGCATCAGACCGTCTAACCAGTGGGTTTATGAAGCCGTATTTCGGAAGGCTTAGACCTTGTCATGAACTTGCTCTTACACCACGTATACCCGAAGGCGTGACTTGCAGCGACACAGGTAGCATGGCGTCTTCGCACGCGGCCAACCATTTTGCATTTGCTGTGTTTATGGTCTTGTTGTATGGTTTAAAAAAACGTTCAAATACCATATTCTGGCTGTCGTGGGCCACTGTTATTGCCTATAGCCGTGTATACAACGGTGTGCATTATCCAACGGATGTAATTGTTGGTGCTATGGTAGGAGCCTTGTTTGGGTTTTTAAGTTTTAAATTGTACAATTGGTCTTTAAGTAAACTAAAATGGAAATGATATTGCCGATACTAATACTCTTGTCTGGCCCCCTGTTAGGCATTGTTTTGCAAAGGGTACTCAAAGTGCATTCGCATAAGTTCATTTCGCACACCGTGGTTTTCAGTGGTTCATTCTTAATGGGAATTGCCATATTTGGCCTAATGCCGGAATTGTTTGACAACATCAAAACAGCAGGGCTATGGATAGTCTTTGGTTTTTTATTCCAAATATTTTTAGAGCGTTTTACAGGTGGCTTGGGACACGGACACATCCACAGCCACGAGGTACCTAAGAGTGAATTGGTGCTTTTTACAGGACTTATGGTTCATGCTCTACTTGAGGGGTATTCTGCTGGCTTGAGCAATTACGTTAACCCAGGTGTTATAAGCGGCATGATAGGAGGGATAGCGATTCACGAGATTCCTGCAGCTTTCTCGCTTTCGGTCCTCATGCATTCTAAATGGCAGAAATCTGGTCACGTTTACTTATTTCTTGTCTTGTACATTTTTGCAACGCCACTTGGGTATACAGCGGGTGTGTTTGTGCACAATGCAAACATCATATCAGAGAATCTCTCGCAAATCATCACAGCCATTATCGCAGGTACTTTCTTGCATATAAGTACCACCATCGTATTCGAAAATTCTTTGCGAAAAAAAGAGGGCCTCAGCAAGTGGGCCCTCATTATATCTGGTTTGGGTATTTCTTATTTGGCTTGCTGGCTCGGTTGAGCTGGATGCGCAAGGTGGTAATCGTACAATGATTGTATCGGTTGCTTAATAATTGTACCAATATTTACTTTGAATTCTTTGGCAACCATACGCAATTGTTTTTCGTATATAAATGCAATTGATCCTACGAAATTTACAGGCACTGTTTTGTGTTTTCCGTACTTCACAATGTGGGTGCCGAAAAACTCTCTAAAAGAGGCCAAAACAATAGATTCTATGTATTTGAAATTGATGTTGTCTCCTATAAATTTAGCATAAGTGGCCATATAGGTATTGCCATTTTTGCCATAAACATTCTCAATGATTTGGTCTTTGCTCTCATGGCAAGATTCGAAGAACAAACGGATGTTGATTGGCATATCGTTGTAGAAGTATGCTTTTAATAGAAGTTTTCCCATGTGCATGCCGCTGCCTTCATCCCCTAAGATAAAGCCTAGGCCAAAACTTGGAATTTGAGGTAAAATGGATTTGCCACCCCAATAACAAGCATTGCTGCCGGTTCCAAGTATGCAGGCTATGCCTTCTTTGTTTCCGCAGGTTGCAATTGCAGCGCCATCTAGGTCGTGCGTTACATGAATAACCGCATCCGTAAATACCTCGCTTAATGCTTGTCTAACGGTTTCTTTATGGGCTTCACTGTCGCATCCTGCGCCATAATAGTATACGTGGGTGAATTTACTAAGCGTATGGTCCTTAAAAGTTTTTTTAATTTCTTTGGCTATAAATTCTTTTTTGTGAAAAAACGGGTTGAATCCCATGCTTTCGACGATTCTAGGCGTTTTGGTAATGCCCATGTACATCCAATCGCATTTGGTACTTCCGCTATCTGCTACAAGTATCATAATCTAGGCCTTGATTAATTAAACATACCATCCACAATAACACCTGTATCATGGCTGTTGATGCACATTACAGGAACTTTACCACTGTGGTTAACGATTTGTTGAGCGTAGCTTCCCAATAGAAATTCACTGAATCCTTTTTCTTGTTGGGTCATGATCATAATCAAATCAGCATTGATTTCTGATGCATAAGCCAAGGTGTCTTCTGCAAAACTATCTGGATATTTTTCTTCATCCAAACCACGAACAATATAGTTTGCGTTGTTTGCAGATAAAATATCTTGGGTTTGATTCACCGCGGCGAAAATTCTGCCTTTTACTTCAGGATTACTCGAGTTTTCATAAATAACATGGATAACGCTGTTAAAACGTTTTGCTAAATGAACTGCCCATGAAACTTTTTGTCTGCTTTCTCTTGATAAGTCAATTGGCAAAACAATTTTCTCATATCCGCTCTTGCTGATAGATTGGTCTTTAACCACAACAACTGGAACTTTAGCATAGTTGATTACACGGCTAGCATTGCTGCCAGTGATTTGTTGTAAGCCACTCGCACCATTGGTTCCCATAACGATGCTGTCGAAATTTTCTTTCTCAGCAATCTCAGTAATTACTTTGTAAATTTTACCCGTTTCAAAACGTTTGTTGATCTTTACATTTGGAAAAGATTGTGCAGATTCTGCAATCAATTTGTCCATTTTCATATCAACGGCTTCTTTGATTAGACCCATTTTTTCATCTGAGCCAAACAATCCAAAAAGACCACCTTCGTCTTGAATGTTTAAAAGGGTTATTTCATTTTTGTATACATCTGCAATTTTCAAGGCATGGCCTAGAGCATTGTGTGCGATTTCAGAAAAATCTGTAGGCACTAAAATGTTGTTGTTGTTATTTCTATTCATAATGAGGGAATATGTTTGTTGTTGTTTTCTTTATGCGATATTTGAATAAACGTTTTGAACATCTTCGTCGTCCTCTAATTTGTCAATTAGATTTTCAACCTGTTCTTTTTCTTCGTCCGTTAAAGTGATTAAGCTGGTAGGCATTCTTTGTAACTCTGCACTTACCAATACCAAACCTCTGCTCTCAAGTGCTTTTTGCATAGAACCAAAGTTCTCAAATGAGGTGGTGATAACCATTTCTCCATCTTCAACCTCTATTTCTTCTAGGCCTGCATCAATCAATTCAAATTCTAATTCCTCAGGATTTATGCCTTCTGTTTTGATTACAAAAACACTTTTGCGTTCGAAAGCAAAGTCTAAACTGCCTGATTTGCCTAATTCGCCGCCACCTCTGTTTAGGTGCATGCGTATGTTCGCTACCGTGCGGGTAGGATTGTCTGTTGCCGTTTCAATAATTAAACCAACGCCTTTCATGCACATTGCTTCATAAGCAATCTCTTCGTAGTTGCTGGTGTCTTTACCTGCCGATCTTTTAATGGCCGCATCAATACGGTCTTTCGGCATGTTTTGACTTTTTGCATTGGCAATAACAACCCTTAATTTGGCATTTGATTCTGGATCTGGTCCGCCTGATTTAATGGCAATGGCTATCTCCTTGCCATACTTGGTGAATGTTTTCGACATCTTGTCGAAACGCGCGAACATTTTATGTTTTCTTTTTTCGAATACTCTTCCCATACAGAGGTAAATAAATAGCTCCGCAAAGTTAAATATTTAAATGAAAATCAAAACAATTAAAATAGGATTATTATCAGTTTTTTAAATACTTGAAAAGTATAAGTATTTGATTGTTAGATTTAGACCTTAAAGTCTGAAATATGAGGTAAGGATTTACCACTCAGCCCGAGGATACGCGCGCTGCATGTATTGCATGTCTGCCAAAATATAGCCCATGTGTTCACTGTGCATGCCCGTTTTTCCTCCTTTTTGTTGGAAGCTTGATTCAGGGATGCTTAAAGTTGCTTCTTTTAAAATCTCTTCGACTTTAGATCTCCACTTTATTGAAAGTGCATTCAGATCCGCTCCAATTCCTTTTTCTTGCATCTCCATTTCGCTTGTCGATGGGATGAAAAATTCACCTGTATATTCCCAAAGTGCATTCAATGCATTTTGCATTTTTAAATGGCTCACTTCTGTTCCATCGCCTAAGCGAATCATCCACTCACTGCTCCATTTTACATGGTAAGTAGACTCTTTGATTGTTTTTTTAGCGATTTCTTTTAGGCGCTCATCGCTGCTGTTTATAAGTGCTTCTTGTAAATAGTAGTGAAACACATCGTAAAAGAACTGTCTTGTGATTGTATATGCCCAATCGGTGTTGTTTTGCTCTAACAACAAGGTGTTGCGGTATTGCGTCACATCGCGTAAAAAAGCCATGCTGTCTTCTGTGCTATCACCACCTTTAAGTTCGGCGGCATATTGGTACAAACTTCTGGCTTCACCAATTAGATCCAAAGTAATATTGGTTAATGCAATGTCTTGTTCAAGCACAGGGCCGTGGCCACACCATTCTGCATTGCGCTGTCCCAATATCATGCTGTTGTCTGCCAAGTGCAGAACATAGTCAATAAGTATGTCTTTTGTTTCAGCCATTACATGTGGTTCAATTCTACTGGCAAATTGTAAAAAGTCGGATGTCTGTATATTTTATCATTTGCTGGTTCAAACAAAGCCTCTTGTTCAGATGGCTCACTGGCATGTATATGTTTGCTTTCGACAACCCAAATGCTTACACCTTCCATTCTTCTGGTGTAAACATCGCGCGCGTTTTCAATCGCCATTTGTAGGTCTGCTGCGTGCAAACTGCCTACATGCTTATGGTTCAACCCTTGTTTTGCGCGTATAAAAACCTCCCAAAGAGGCCATTCTTTTGTGCTCATTTATGCTGCTTCTATTTGATTGTTTGCTTTTGCTTCTCTCTTCTCTGCGTATGCGGTAGCTGCTTCTCTTACCCAAGCACCGTTTTCCCAAGCATCAACTCTTGCTTTTAGTCTTTGTTTGTTGCATGGTCCATTTCCTGCAACCACTTGGAAAAATTCATCCCAGTTAATTGCGCCGAAATCATAATGTCCACGTTCTTCGTTCCATTTCAAATCTTTGTCAGGTATGGTCAAACCAAGCAATTCAGCTTGCGCAACCGTTACGTCTACGAATTTTTGTCTTAACTCATCGTTGCTAAAACGCTTAATTTTCCACTTCATGCTTTGCGCACTGTTTGGTGAATTGTCGTCGTTAGGACCAAACATACTGATACTTGGCCACCACCATCTATTCAAAGCATCTTGAGCCATTGCCTTTTGTGCTTCGCTTCCCTTGGTTAAAGTTAACATGATTTCATAACCTTGTCTTTGGTGGAAAGATTCTTCTTTACAAACCCTCACCATGGCTCTTGCATATGGACCATAGCTGGTTCTGCACAATGGCACTTGATTCATAATCGCTGCACCATCTACCAACCAACCAATTGCTCCCATGTCTGCCCAAGTTAAAGTAGGATAGTTGAATATACTGCTGTATTTCGCCTTTCCACTGTGAAGTTCTTCCAACATTTCGTCGCGGCTCATGCCCAAAGTTTCAGCAGCTGAGTAGAGGTATAAACCATGCCCAGCTTCGTCCTGAACCTTTGCCAATAAAGCAACTTTACGGCGTAAATTTGGAGCACGGGTAATCCAATTTCCTTCAGGCAACATTCCAACAATTTCACTGTGAGCGTGTTGGGAAATTTGGCGCAACAAGGTTTTGCGGTATTTTTCCGGCATCCAATCTCTTGGTTCAATTTTAATCTCTTGATCGATTTTATCTTGGAATATTTCTTCTAGTTTGATTTCCATAAGTGTTTATTTTGATGTAAAATAAGATGACAAATTTATAAATAAACAATCCACTTTACAAGTGGTTTTAGATTTTTGCGTATTTTTATTCAACAACTTCCTAAATAAAAAATGACTTAGATCAGTTCTTTTCACTGCTCTGGGTCATAATTGCCTTTTTCAATTAGCTATAGTTTTGTGCATTAGTATATTTAATCTACAGAAATATGAAACCCAATAAAATAGTCTTTGCCGCTCACGATTTTAGTTTGGCGTCTAAAAATGCCGTTGAAATAGCTGCCGATTTAGCATATAAAACGGGATCTCGCTTGTTTATTTACCATGTTGTTTCGACTTCTGTACTTGCCGACAGCGAAAATTTATATACCTATAACCCAGAAGCGGACATCAAAAAATCATCGGCTCTCTTGCGCCGCGGCATTACCTACCTTAAAAAATCAAGACCAGGTATGCAAATCGCTTTTGAAGTGGATTACGGATTTTTAGTCCCTACCATTGCAGATAAAGTAGAACAATTGAACCCTTGGGTTTCTGTTGTGGGGGTTAAAAAAAGAACTGGACTCGATAAAGTAATATTTGGCGATGTGTGCACCACTTTAATTGGCAAAATTAAAAGTCCGCTCTTCGTTGTTCCGTTCAACACAAAGGCACTTAAACTCGACCATATTGCCTATGCATGGGACGGGAAATCTGCGGAAGTACACCAATTAAATGCTTTGAAAGAAATGCTGCAAAACAATGAAGCAACACTGACCGCAATCAATGTTTCACACTACGATGAATCTGTTGAACGCAATGCGGGTAACTTTAAGCAAGGGCTTAAAAAAATGTTTTCTGCACAAACAACCGACCTAAAACAAATTCAGGGTCTCGACAAAGAAGTTGAATTTGAAAAAGCCATTAAAAACCTAAAACCAGATTTATTGGTTGTATACGCACACCATTACAATGTGTGGCAAAATTTATTTCACAAACGTTTTTCAAAATACGCACTTAAATTTACCCAATCACCAGTCCTTATCGTTTGTTAAGCTAGTTTTATCGTATGGAAATTGATCTGAAAGCTGGTGTATTAACCAAGGGCTTAAATCAAGCCATAGTTTCAAATACCAAAGAATGCGCCCACTGCGGTTTGCCATGCGACGAGCATGTTGTCCTTGAATCTGATCTTTCTTTTTGTTGCTCTGGTTGCGCTGCCGTTTTTACCCTATTAAACGACAGCAATATGTGCCGCTATTATGAAGACGGTAAAGGTCTCACGCCAGAATCAACGGAGCTTGGTGGGTTAGACTTTTTAGACGAGGCTGAAACAGCGGATAAATTCAAAATCTTTAGCCAAGGAGACACCGTTCAATACAAATTTAGAATCCCAGGAATGCACTGCAATTCCTGTATCTATTTACTTGAACGTTTGGATAGGTTAAACCCATCTGTACTTTCTTCTAGGGTCGACTTTTTTAATAAAGAATTGATCGTTACGGTCAAAAATGGTCCCAAGGTTCTGTCGAGTCTTGTCACTTTATTGTTTAGTCTAGGTTACAAACCAGACCTTACTTTATCGAATAACTCAGGCGCCAACAAAAGTAAATTTTCTCCCCGGGCCATCAAAATTGGCATAGCTGGTTTTTGCTTCGGCAACATCATGATGCTCAGTTTCCCTGAATACCTAGGCTTGTCGCTCGATTCCTCAAGCGCTGCGTTAAAGCATTGGTTCGATTACATCAGTTTGGCCCTCTCATTACCCGTTTTGTTTTATTGTTCTTCTGAATTCTTCGAGAGTTCTTACAAAGCCATCAAAACAAGAACTTTGAACATCGACTTGCCAATCACCCTAGCCATAGTTGCTGCATTCGGAAGAAGTTTATACGAGCTGTTTGTGATGAACCACTCTGGTTATTTTGATAGCATGACGGGTATCGTGTTTCTGTTGTTAACGGGTAGGTATTTCCAAGACTTGAGTTACCATTCGTTGACCTTCGACCGCGATTACCGTTCCTACTTCCCATTGTCCGCGCGCTTAATGGTCAATGGCACGTCTCAAGTTGTAAATATCTCTAAGCTTCAAGAAAACGACACCATAGAATTGCGCAATTCAGAGCTGCTTCCTGCCGATGCAATTCTAAGCTCTGGAATGGTAACAGTCGACTACAGTTTTATTACGGGTGAATCAAAACCAGTTGCGGTTCAAGAAGGTGAAAAGGTATATGCTGGAGCGGTTATTAATGGCCGTTCCGCACAATTTAAATTGCTGGGCTCTACAGACAATAGCCGCTTGGTTAAATTATGGGCCATAGAAAAAGACAAATCAGAAGTCGACAATTCATTAACTGAAAAGTTGAACTACTACTTTACCCTTGGTCTGTTATTGGTTGGTGCTTTTGCTTTTATTTACCAATACAATGTGAATGGTTTGGAAGAGGCATTTAAATCGCTAACCAGCGTGCTCATTGTTGCTTGCCCTTGTATCTTATTGTTGGCTACTACTTTTGCCAATGGCCATTTGTTAAGAACCTTGAAAAACAATGGCATGTTCGTGAAAAACAAAAACACCTTGAGCCAAATGGCCAAGTGTGACACCTTTGTTTTTGATAAAACCGGCACCCTTACGGACAATAAAGCATTTGAAGTTGACAATAAAACAACGCTTAACGCGGAAGAACTGAACATGTTTGGCTTCCTTTGCCACCAATCGGTTCACCCATACAGTGTGGCCATAGCCCATGCGTTTTATAAAGTTAATTTTCAATTAGACGCCTACACCGATTTTACAGGTAAAGGTCTTCAAGGTTTAATCAATTTAAACCGAATTAAATTGGGCTCTGCACATTTCTTAAAACAAGAACAGCGCAATATAGGAGAGGGGCAAAGTGCCATTCATGTCGAAATTAACGGCGTGTACAAAGGCAGTTTCTTGCTTACCCACAGAATAAGACCTGAAACCAATTCGGTTTTGCTCGACTTGAAATTACAAGGTTATTCATTGTATTTGTCTAGTGGCGACAACGAACTCAATCCAGAGATAAACCATTCGGTATTTGAAGAAACCTTGATCAAGCAACAACCTGAAGACAAGGTGTCTTTGGTTAAAAGTTTAAAAACCCAAGGCAAGGTGGTTTGCATGGCAGGTGATGGATTAAACGATGCACCTGCGCTGAAAGAAGCCGATGTGGCGGTCTCTGTGGCTGACCACGAAAATTCATTCTTTCCTGCCTGTGACGTTTTGTTAACCGCAAATGCGTTAGGCAATTTACCTTCACTAATGCAAATGGTAAAAGCAGCAAAATGGGTGGTGATCGTAAGCTTTGCTTTTTCTCTTATTTACAATGTTATTGGATTGTACTTTGCAATTACCGCACAATTGTCGCCTCTTACAGCTGCCATTTTGATGCCTAGTAGCAGCATCTCTATGTTGATCATTACCTGGGTAATGACCAATGTGATGGCCAAATTGATCATAAAAAAAGAACAAATTACACCGTAGTTTAACCGCCTTTAGAAGTAGTCGTAAGCGCATAAATTAAGTAGAAGGCACATCCGAAGGGATGTGCTTTTTTATATCTTCGAATGTCTATTGACTTGCTTTACAGCATTCAAATTTTAGGATAATAAATTAGATGACGCCGCTTAGTTCTTTTAGAGCCAGAAGGCGAATACTGTGAATCTTGTAATTGGTTTATTGTTTTGAGACATTCTTGCTAAAACATTTTAATAAAAATTAATCTTCAGTGGTATAGCCATTTGTGCGTTTAGAAACAGTGTTTTCCAATTTTAAATACCGATATTTTTTGTACCATACAAGGCGAATAACTGACGAGCGTCAGTTCAGAACATGATTCAGGTCATCGATGTAAAAAACGCATCTAAATACTTTTGAACCATGGAAATCATGATGCTTTTAATCGGCGCCAGTATGGTATTAGCCTTATTCTTTTTAATCATGTTTGTCCGTGCCGGAAAGCAAGGGCAGTTCCGCGACACCTACACCCCATCGGTTCGAATTTTATTCGAGGATGAAGAAACAGAAAATTCCAAAATTTCAAAATAAACAGATATGAATAAAGAAACCTTCCATTATGACAACAAAATCGCGAAATGGTTTGCCTATGCGACTATGCTATGGTCGCTTGTGGGCATGCTTGTTGGATTACTCGCAGCATTTCAGCTTGTATTTCCGGTATTAAACTTAGACTTGCCTCAAACGAGTTTTGGTCGCATTAGACCCGTTCACACCAACGCCATCATCTTCGCTTTCGTAGGTAATGGTATTTTTATGGGTGTATACTACTCTTTGCAACGTTTGTGCAAAGCGCGTATGTTTAGCGATGCCTTGAGTAAAATCCATTTCTGGGGTTGGCAATTAATTATTGTTCTTGCCGCAGTTACTTTACTTGCCGGATATACCACAGGTAAAGAATACGCAGAGTTAGAATGGCCAATCGACATCTTAATTGCACTTATTTGGGTGGTGTTTGGATGGAATATGTTTGGAACCATTTTAAAACGCAGAGAACGTCATTTGTATGTTGCCATTTGGTTTTACATCGCAACCTTCGTTACCGTTGCGGTATTGCACATTGTCAATTCATTCGAATTGCCATTTAGCTGGATGAAATCTTATAGTTTCTACGCTGGTATGCAAGATGCCTTGGTGCAATGGTGGTATGGCCACAACGCAGTAGCATTTTTCTTAACCACGCCTTACCTTGGTTTGATGTACTACTTCTTGCCTAAAGCTGCTGACAGACCGGTATACTCTTACAGATTGTCAATTATCCACTTCTGGGCCTTGATATTCTTATACATCTGGGCTGGTCCTCACCACTTGTTGTATACCTCATTGCCTGATTGGGCTCAATCTTTAGGGGTTGTGTTCTCTATAATGTTGATTGCTCCAAGTTGGGGTGGTATGATCAACGGTTTGTTAACCCTTAGAGGTGTATGGGATAAAGTTAGAGAAGACGTGGTGTTGAAGTTTATGGTCGTTGCAGTAACTGCTTACGGTATGGCAACTTTCGAAGGTCCAATGCTTTCTTTCAAAAACGTTAACGCCATTGCCCACTTTACCGATTGGATTGTTGCACACGTGCACGTTGGTGCTTTGGGTTGGAACGGTTTCTTAACCTTCGGTATCTTATATTGGTTAATTCCTCGAATTTTCAAAACAGATCTATACAGCAAAAGCATGGCCAATACCCACTTCTGGTTAGGTACACTTGGCATTCTTTTATACGCAATCCCTATGTACTGGGCTGGTTGGACACAAAGTTTAATGTGGAAAGAGTTTACGCCAGACGGAACATTGAAATACCAATTCCTTGAAACGGTTGTTCAATTAAAACCTTTCTACTTGTTGCGCTCTATTGGTGGTACTTTGTATTTCTTCGGTGCAATCTTAATGGTATACAATTTAATTAAAACCATTCGCGCCGGTAAAGCGGTTGATGATGAAGCTGCAGAAGCTGCACCATTGTCTGACAACTACGAACCTCATCATACAGAGCACTGGCACCGTTGGGTTGAAAGAAGACCTGTTCAATTGTTGGTGTTGTCATTGGTTGTTATTTTAATTGGTGGAGCGGTTGAGTTTATTCCATCGTTCTTAATTAAAAGCAATGTGCCGACCATCAGCAGTGTTAAACCATACACACCTCTTGAATTGCAAGGCAGAGACATCTACATCCGCGAAGGTTGTTATACTTGCCACTCTCAAATGGTTCGTCCTTTTAGAAGTGAAACTGCAAGATATGGTGAATACTCTAAAGCTGGAGAGTTTGTATACGACCATCCATTCCAATGGGGCAGTAAACGTACGGGTCCAGACTTAGCAAGAGAAGGTACTCAAAAAATCAGAAAACCAAACTCTTGGCACTTCAACCACATGTACGAGCCGCAGTCCATCTCCCCAGGTTCTATCATGCCGCGTTACACTTGGTTGTTTGAAAATGATATCGATATGGATATCACTGAGGCAAAAATCAAAGCCATGCAAACGCTTGGTGTGCCTTACGAACAAGGCTACGAGAAAGAAGCCAACAAAGATTTAATGAAACAAGCCAACGAAATTGTTGCTGATCTACAAAAGGAAAACATCAAAGCAATGCCTCAAAAAGAAATTATTGCCTTGATCGCTTACCTACAAAGATTGGGAACTGATATCAGCGCTGAACCTACAAACACTCAAAAATAAACCTATGAAATTCATCCATTATTTAGAGAACATATCGGGTATAAGTATTTACCCATTGACATCACTACTTATATTTTTTATCTTTTTTGTCGCCCTACTTTGGTTCGTTCTTAAAACAGATAAACAGTATTTAAAAGAAATAGAACAAATCCCTTTCGATAACAACAAGCAATAATTATGATGAGAACAATCAAATCAATAACCTTCGTCATCGCGACCCTTATATCTTTCAATGCGTATTCATTAAGTCCAGCCCCTACTAGTGAATCAATTGGAAGCAATCCACTTTTCATAGCCATGGGCACTCTTGCCGCTGTTTTGTTAATGGTTATTATTATTTTATCTGGTGTTTTAAGAACAGCCGTTAAAACAAAAATTCGTGAAATTATTTCAAATAAAGGTACAAAAGCACTTATGCTCATCATGATGCTTTTTGCCTCTGGAAGTTCATTTGCTCAAACTGCCGCACCAGCTGTGACTGAAAGCATATATGAATCCAGCCCAATTGCAGGGATGCACCCGCTTGGATTCTTTTCATTGTTTCTTGTTCTGTTGCTTGAATTGTTTGTCATCCTTTGGTTGTGTTTGGTCATTCTTAGAATTATCGTAAAACGCGAAGCGGTGGCATCGGAAAAAGCAGGTGAAAAAGTTAACAAAGAATCTTTCTTAAGCAATTTCGTTTCTCGAAAATTGTTAGGGGTTAAACCTGTAGAAAGCGATAAAGATGTAATGCTCGACCACGATTATGATGGCATCAAAGAATTGGACAACGATTTGCCACCATGGTGGAAATACGGCTTCTATTTGACCATTGTTTCAGGGATCATTTATCTTTTCAGTTACCACGTAACCCACAACTCTAAATCGAGCTTAGAAGAATACGAATACGAAATGGCTGAAGCGGAAAAAAGTGTTAATGCATACAAAGCAACGCTTGCCTCTAATGTTGACGAATCCAATGCTACATTCACTGGTAATATTGATGCCGGTAAAGCTACTTTTGTTAAGAACTGTGCAGTATGCCACGGCAATGAAGGCCAAGGTTTGGTAGGACCAAACTTCACCGACAAATACTGGGTATATGGCAACAAAGCCGGCGACATGTTTAAAATAGTTAAAAATGGTACCAACAAAGGAATGAAAGCTTGGAAAGATGAGCTGAGTCCTGTTGATATCCAAAACGTAATAAGCTATATCCACACCTTGCAAGGAACAACACCTGCAAATCCGAAAGCGCCAGATGGTGTATTGCTTGAAGATGAAGTTGCTGCGGGCGGTGACTCTACAAGTGTAAAAGATTCTGTGAAAGTAATTGAAGTAAAATAATGAGTTCTGACCCCTTCGAACTTGAGCACGTTGACCAATCTTACAGAGACTCTATAGGAACTATAGGCGCCGATGGAAAACGCAAATGGGTTTTCCCTTGGCAACCTAAAGGTAAGTTATACAACTACAGAACCGCCTTATCTATTGTGTATTTGTTGGTCCTGTTTGGTTTGCCCTTCTTGAAATACAATGGGCACCCCATGTTTCTTTTTAATGTTTTAGAAAGAAAATTCATTCTCTTCGGTGCCATTTTTTGGCCGCAAGACTTGGTGATATTTGGCGTGGCCATGATTACTTTTGTGCTCTTTGTTGTTCTATTTACCGTTGCTTTTGGTCGTGTGTTTTGCGGATGGGTTTGCCCCCAAACGGTTTTTCTCGAAATGGTGTTTCGCAAAATTGAATACTGGATAGACGGTTCTGCCGCCAATCAAGTAAAACTAAAAAACAGCCCTTGGACCCGAGAGAAAATAGTTAAAAGAACCCTGAAACATTCCATTTTCTTTCTCTTCGCTTTTCTAATCTCCAATACTTTCTTGGCGTATATGATCAGCGTTGATGGATTGTACAAGATAATCACTGAACCTGTTTCTGAACATGCCGTTGGCTTAACACTCATACTAATTTTTAGCGGTGTTTACTACTTTGTGTTTGCTTGGTTTAGAGAACAGGTTTGCCTTATTGCATGTCCTTATGGCAGATTGCAAGGCGTGATGCTCGATAAGAATTCTATCGTTGTGGCTTACGATTACAAACGCGGAGAGCCAAGAGGCCATATCCACAAAGGCGAAGACCCCGCGTCTAAAGGCGATTGCATCGATTGTGGAATGTGCGTAAAAGTTTGTCCAACCGCTATTGATATCCGCAACGGTACCCAGTTGGAGTGCGTAAACTGTACCGCCTGTATTGATGCCTGCGACGAAGTGATGGAAAAAGTACAAAAGCCAAAAAGGTTGATTAAGTTTACCAGCGAAAGTGCCATCTCGACAGGGATTTCACACCTTTTTAACTGGAGAACCCGTGCTTACAGTGTGGTATTAATTTTGCTGCTTGGTATACTTATAACTTTGATTGCCAGTAGGAAAAATATCGACACCACCATACTCCGGTCGCCTGGACTTTTATTCCAACAACCAGACAGCACGCATTACTCAAACTTGTTCCTGATCAAAACCATCAATAAGACCTATTACGATGCTAATCTTAAAATTGTTGTTATAGAACCATCAGAAGGTGTTGTGAAAAGTATTGGCCGCGACATTAAAATCAAAGCCGAGTCAAAATACGATGGTCAGTTCTTCTTAGTTATACCAAGCAGTCAGATGACTGGCCACAAAACCAAAGTGGTCTTGGATATTTACCGAGACGGTGAAAAAATAGAGCGTGTTAAAACCAATTTCCTAGGCCCAATTTATCAATAAATGAATTTCAAATATTTTATCATAGCCATCTACCTTGTTTTTGTTGCCCTCATTGTTACAATGGTTTTTAAAAGTTGTGGTCAGAACATTGACCTTGAAACGAAAAACTACTACGCTGAAGAGCTTCAGTACCAAACGAAAATTGATGCATTAAAAAAAGGCAATCAATATGCCGATTCATTTGTTGTTTACGAGGATGCTGGCATGGTTAAAGTAAAACAAGCCAAATCTTTGCTTTGTGATTCTATAAAATTGGTGTTCAAAAAGCCAGACAATGCGAAAGCGGACAGAAGCTTTGTTTTTAAAGGGTCAGTGATTGAACCCATTTTGAAATCTAATTTTGTGCCCGGCGTATACGGATTGAATATTTACTTGTACTCAAACGGCGTTTACCAAATCGAGAAAAAAATAAAACTGTAAGGTGTTAATCAACGGGCTAATATTTGGATTGATCTCAACCCTGCACTGCGCAGGGATGTGCGGTCCTTTGGCCTTTTATATCCCTTCGCAAGTAAAGGGAGACAAACGTGTTTTTGCCATACTATACCAAGTGGGCAGGATTGCAATTTATGTTTCTATCGGCCTGATGGTTTATCTACTTGGTATGTCGTTCTCGTTTTTCAAACTGCAACAAACCCTATCCATTGTTATGGGTAGTTTAATGGTTTTGTACGTTTTATGGCCCTTGTTGAAATTGCCGAAACTTAAACTATTCTCCAATTTCCAAGGAACTGTGCTTAAAAAAATATCTGCTGCCATAGGTGCAAACAGCAACAAATCAGCGCTAGGCTTGGGGATGATGAATGGCCTTTTGCCTTGCGGTGCTATTTATATCGCTGCTCTGTATTGTGCAAGTTTCAACCAAGTTTCGGATGCCATAATTTACATGCTCTTGTTCGGAGTTGGAACCATGCCGGTGTTCATCGCTGCTTGGATGTTGCTCTCTAAGCAGTTCTCATTTAAAGTAAAACGATTTACCTATTTATACAAAGCTTTGCCTTTAATTGTAGGTGTTTTGATGATATTAAGAGGTGCAAACCTCGGAATTCCTTACCTTAGCCCCGAATTGGAAAATAGCAATCAAACGGTTACTGTAAAAAATTGCTGTAAACATTAATTTAATGGAGAATTTTAACCATAACGAAATATTAGAAGGAATGTTCACCGATGCCACTGAAGGCATTATTGTGAGCAATTCAAAAGGACAAATTGTTCTGTCCAATCCCAAAGCCTTACAGATGTTCGGCTACGACAATGAGACCATGTGCACTTTGGTGATTGAAGATTTAGTGCCTTCTCGTTTCTTACACATGCACAAGGAGCACCGTTCCAACTACCACCACAATCCTTCGCCACGCTCTATGGGTGTTGGGCGAGACCTGTGGGCCAAACGGAATGATGGCACCGAATTTCCTATAGAAATCAGCTTGAGCTACGTAAAAGCCGTTGACAGCATGTTGGTGGTTTCATTTGTAATCGACATTACAGAAAGAAAGAAGAAAGACAATGAACTAAGAGAGGCCAATGAACTGTTAAAGAAGACGAGTTTTCAGTTGTCTAAATTGAACCAAGACCTCGAACAAAAAGTTCAAGAACGCACACTAGAACTGGCTGAAATGATTCGGAAATTAACCGAATCAAAGAAAGAAGTGGACATGGCCTTGGAAAAAGAACGTGAATTAAACAATTTGAAGTCTCGTTTTATCAGCACCGCCTCTCACGAATTTAGAACCCCTTTGGCCACCATTATGTCATCGGTATCATTGACGGGTAAATATGCCGAAAGCATGGATAAAAACAACATGTTTAAGCACATCGATCGGGTGAAAAATTCGGTAAACCATTTAACCGATATATTAAACGATTTTTTGTCTTTGGATAAGCTCGAAGAGGGTGCTGTAATGGCCAATCCTGAATACTTGGGGCTCAACGAATTGATCGCCACCATTACAGAAGAAATAAAGTCAATTGCCAAAGCAGGGCAGCGCATCAGTTTTGCCGGCTTGCTGGGCAACGATCAGATTTTTATTGACAAGAGAATATTGAAGAACATCATGTTTAATTTGATCAGCAATGCCATTAAGTATTCGAATGAGAATACCAACATTGACATCAAATTAAGCAAAGACGCCAATACCTTAACCATTGAAATAAAAGACCAGGGCATAGGTATTCCTTTGGAAGACCAGGCCCATATATTCGAGCGTTTCTACCGCGCCAACAACAGTGGCAATATGCAAGGAACAGGACTAGGCTTAAACATCGTTAAAAAATACGTTGAGATATTAAAAGGCGATATCCAATTTAAAAGTGTTCCTGAAAAAGGAACCAAATTCACACTCAAATTTCCAATATAAAAAACAATAAAACATGGCCTATATATTATTAATTGAAGACAACGAAAACATGAGGGAAAACACCTCAGAGATTTTAACTTTAGCAGGCCACCAGGTCGAAACGGCCAGCAATGGCAAAGAGGGCGTGATTAAAGTTCAATTAAATAAACCAGAATTAATCATTTGCGATATCATGATGCCAGAACTGGATGGTTATGGCGTATTGCACATGCTGAACAGAGACCCAAACACCAACCAAATTCCATTCATCTTTTTAACGGCAAAGGCCGACCGTTCTGATGTGCGCAAAGGCATGGAGCTAGGGGCCGACGATTATGTAACCAAGCCATTCGACGATGTTGAATTGCTGGCTGCTGTCGATACCCGTTTGAAGAAGTCAAGTTTGTTGACTGGTCATAGCTTCGCTCATAACTCTGAAGGCTTTGACCATTTTATCCGCCAGGTAAAATCGATAGAAGAGTTTGCCCGCGTTGACGCCAATGCCCGCAACAAACAATACAAAAAGAAAGACATTATTTATTCAGAAAGCAATACCCCTTTGTATTTATACCTGATTGAAAAAGGGAAGGTAAAGACCGTTAAAAACAACCGCCAAGACAAAGAACTTATCACTGGTTTGTATAATGAAGGCGACTTCTTTGGTTATATTGCCTTGATGGAAGACAATGTGTATGAAGACGAGGCGATTGCGATGGAGGAAACCCGTTTGAAATTGATCCCCAAAGATGATTTTTACAAATTGATTTACCAAAATAGGGAAGTGGCCAACACCTTTATGAAGCTTTTAAGCAAAGAAGTAAAGGAAAAGGAAGAACGCCTATTAAAAATAGCCTACGACAGCGTAAGAAAAAAAGTATCTGAAAGTTTAATGATGCTAAAAGACCGCTATGGAAAAGAAGGCAGCGATGTGTTCAGTTTCCCTATTAGCAGAGAAGACCTAGCCCACATAGCCGGAACAGCCACAGAGACGCTTATAAGAACGCTGACAGACTTTAAAGAAGAAGGTCTGATAGAGATTAAAGGCAGCACCATTACCATCGTCGACGCGAATAAATTGCGTTCGATGAAGAATTAGATTGGAATTGGGGTTTACAGACAATAGCTGCTCGTAAGATGAAATTTGATATTTACACCTTGTTGACCAAGGGAAGCATCAATCCAAGACTTGAATTGAACAAGACTTTACATTCAGAAATTTTAAAGGAAATCTCGGACTTAGATGAAGTGCATCATAATTGGTTGAATGCACCCGAAAACTATCCAAACTATTCGTGTAAAATCAATGAGGGAACTTTGGAGTTTTCATTCTGTGATGGCGTTTTAAAATGGTATTTTATTAATATATACTTTAAAATGCGGGCTAAAGAAATCAGTAAGTTTCAACGGTTTTATAAAAATGACAAATACCTGAGGTATAGTTTTGATGAATTGATTTTATTTTTCAAAAAACAAAATGTCTCAATCGATGTAAAGTTGTCCGATTCAATTCTTAATCTAAATTACATAAGAACTGAATTTGGCGTTGTAATTATCTATGACATTGAAATGAATTGTATTGTAAGAATTTGCGTTGAGAATGATTTATATCCCAAGCTTGTTTTTTAGAACTTCACGTAAACAATAATCCACAAACCATCCAAAATAAAAAAATGGGAACCATTTGAAACAGTTCCCATTCTTTTACAATATAAATTTTATTTCCTGAGACAAAGATATGTTTACAGATTATAGTCTAAATTACTTTTCGATGATGAACGATGGATTTTCGAAATAGGTCTAAAATCTGTAGATAAACGATTTTAAGCTTGTTTTATAATAGGTTAAGTCGCTTGTAAACAGATTCTCTATATGTTTTCCCAATGGGAATAAACTTGTCGTAATACGAAATGCAATTGTCTTCAATGTTGTTTATTCGGTCTATACGGATAATAAATGAACGGTGAACGCGCATAAATTCATTGGAGGCAAACTTTTGTTCTATCGAATGCATGGTGGAGTGCACTATGAATTTTTCTTTTTCAGTATTCAAGGTTACATAATCGCCCAACCCTTCTATCCATAGCACATCCGACTTGTTAACCTTTACAATGATATTTCCTTTTTTAATGAAAATTATATCGTTTTCAATTTTGTCAATATTGTGTTTCTCAAACATGGCTTGAGCTTTCGCCACTGCATTTAAAAATCTAGGCAAGGCAACGGGTTTTACAAGATAGTCTAGCACATTGTGCTCGTAAGCTTCCAATGCGAATTCTGGGTGTGAAGTGGTTAAAACAATCAGCGGGTGTGGGTGCTTCATGGCTTTAATAAATTCAATGCCATTGAGCTCGGGCATTTCTATGTCTAAGAAGATTAGATCAATAGGGTTGCTTGCAATATAGGAAAGGGCTTGTAGGGCGTTGTTAAATGTTTTTACCAGCGTTATTTGTTCTGCCTTTAATACACATTGTTGTGTTGCTAGTAAGGCTATTTCATTGTCGTCTATTATGATGGCTTTCATAATTGTTAAATTTCTTTTTAAGGTTGTAGTTCTCTAATTTTATTTTCTAATTCTGGATAAAATACGTCCAACATGCTGCGCATAATATCCACTTGTTTCATTAGTTCTGATTTGTCTATTCCATTTGTGGTGTCTATAGATAATTGCCCCAACAAGTCGCTGATTTTTTGTAAGCCAAAGATATCAAAGGATGATTTTACTTTGTGGCACAAATCTCTGAGTTTTTGTATGTCATTATATTCAATGGCATGCTCGATGTTTTGCAATTCATCTGGGATCTGTTTCAAAAACAATTGAATCATTTCCATTTCAAAATCACTGTTGCCCGCAGATAGTTCCTTCAAATAGTTCATGTTTACTTTCAAGGCGGCGGGTTCATCCATTTGGTCTAATTGAATTCCCTCTGTTGTGTTGCCTATTAATGCCTTTGAAAGCTTTTTAATGATTTTGTGGTAAAGTGTATCTGGATTAAATGGTTTCGAAATAAAATCATTCATGCCAGCGGCTATGCATTTTTCTTTTTCTCCAACGATGGAGTGGGCCGTCATTGCTATTATAGGGGTGTTGAGTCTTAGTGTATTTCGAATGATCTTAGTGGTTTGATAGCCATCCAATTCAGGCATTTGAATGTCCATTAAAATCAGGTCGTAATTTTTGACCTTCAACATGTCTAAACCTATCTGTCCATTGATGGCCAATTCAACATCAAAATCAAAGTTGTTTAAGACATTTTTTGCCAATTTTTGGTTCAAATAATTGTCTTCTATTACCAAGATAATTGGTTTTCTAATGTGCGCGCTTCTTTGGTTTTGGTATTTCTCTTTAAGCGTTTCGTTTTTAATTCCTATATCAAGCTTTAAAACAAAATGAAATTCTGAGCCGATACCTTCTTTTGATTTTAATTCCAATTCGCCACCCATCAATTGGATCAGGTTTTTTGAAATGCTCAAGCCAAGTCCGGTGCCTTCATACTTGCGGTTGATGGCATTGTTCACCTGGCTAAAACGCTCAAATATTTTTTCTTTCTTTTCGTCTTGTATCCCAATACCTGTGTCCTTAACTTTAAATAGTATTTGGTGGTAAGTGCTTCCGCTGTTTAAGAGCGTGGCAGAAAATTCTACCGATCCATTTTCGGTAAACTTAATGGCATTGCCAACCAAATTGATTAATATTTGATTCAAACGCAGGGCGTCACACATCAAGAATTGTGGAATATTGGGGTCGAATTGGAATGAGAAACTCAAGTTTTTTTGATTGGCACTGATTTTTAATAAATCATACACATTCTTCATAATCAATTGGACATCAGAAGAACTGGTTTCTATCGTAACTACCCCGGATTCAATTTTTGAAAAGTCTAGGATGTCATTGATAATTGACAGTAAGTTTTCTCCCGCAACCTTAACAGAGTTGGCATAGTCTTTTTGTAAATGGTTTAGCCCCGTATGCGACAACAATTCTGTAAATCCAATAATGGCATTCATTGGCGTTCTGATCTCATGGCTCATATTGGCTAAGAATTGGTCTTTTGAAATAACCGATTCTTCCGCTTGTTTTTTGGCTTTTAATAGTTCCTCTTCCGCAAGTTTACGTTCTATAAAGGCCCCAATTTGTAAGCCAGTACTCTCAAACATCTGTATAATATTCACATCTGTTTTTTTGGATTTAGAACTAAAATATTGCATTACTCCAATGACCTCGTTGTTAAACAACACTGGAAATAGGAGGGAAGATTTAATTTTATAGGTATTAGAAATGGTCTTTTCTATTAGGCCATTTTCAAATCCCATGTCAAATATCCATATCGGACTTTTTTTCTGCCACACGCGGCCAGACAGCGATTCTCCAACATTGATTTGTTGCTGTTGTATGAAGCTTTTTAATTCATCATTATGCGGATAAGTGAATTGATAATAGGTATGCGCAATGAGTTTGTTGTCGTCTTTTTTTGTTCTCCAAAAAACGCCAATGTCCCACTCCAAGCGGTAGCAAATTTGCTCCGCAATATGTAAAACAGATGTATTGATGCCGTCGTTTTCACTCAGAATTGAAATAAGCCTAGCCTCTAAAGTCATGCGCTCTTGGGCAGATTTCTTTTCTGTGATGTCTTGTTGGATGGCCATATATTGGTAGGTCTTGCCCTTCTTGTCGAGGAA
This sequence comes from Bacteroidota bacterium, assembly GCA_947451105.1. Taxonomy (GTDB): domain Bacteria; phylum Bacteroidota; class Bacteroidia; order NS11-12g; family UBA955; genus JABMMZ01. Next base: position 33,439 of record CANFXY010000008.1, read on the forward strand.
AGGGATAATGCTACAATCGACCCAAAAATAATTGCCGTTTTTATCTTTGTTTCTAATCTCCCCATGCCACAATTCACCATGGCTAATGCTTTCCCACATTTCTTCAAAGAAGATTTGGCTGTGGTGGCCTGAGTTGAATATGCTGTAGGCTTGACCCAACAGTTCTTCTTTAATGTAGCCCGATGATTTGCAAAACTTATCGTTTACAAATTTGATATACCCGTTGCGGTCGGCAATGGCAACGCCAGACGATTGGTCTAGGGCAAACTTATACGCCGCTAGGTCTATTTCAGTTTGGTTGACACGCTCGTTGAGCAATTGGTTGAGCTCATTTTGAAGATTCTTGTTTTGCTTTCTAAGGTTTAATAAAATCGTAATCTGCTTAGAAAGGCTGTAAAGACCTTCAATTTGTTCTCTGTTTAATTGCTTTGCTTTGGTGTCAATCACGTTGATTGTTCCTATTTTGAAACCTTCAACACTCGTAATAGGTACACCGCCAAAAAATCTAAAATTTGGATGCCCAATTACCATTGGGTTTTTCACCAATTCTGAATCCAAATAGGCATCTGGAATTTCGAAGTATTCTTTGTTTGAAATAAGATCAAAACAAAAATCAAAGTCACCACGCAGGTCATAGATATTGAGTCCTACACTCGATTTTATTTGGTGTTGTTTTCCGTCGAAAATGGAAATGATTGCAACCTGGGTTTGGCATAAATGAGCAGCCATTTGAACGACTGCATCGGTTTCAAATTCTGGTATTTTTTCCAAAATATTGAAATTGATGAGCGCCTCTAATCGTTCTCTCTCATTGTTAGTTAAATTGAGTCGCTCTTTCATTATTGGTCATTTATTCACGCCAATAAACGGTGTAAATAATTCTTATTGGTAATTTGTTCAAATATAGTATGACGCCATTCAAGAAAGAGATAATTGCCTCATTTTTAGTTATTCACAAACAAAAGTTTTTGTATTAATCCTTTGTTTACAGGTGTTTAAGTAAAAGAGTTCAATTTAATGGCTCATAAAAAATACACAAACTTAGACATTTTTTTTATTAAATGAAAAAAAACAAATGACAGCAAGCGTTTGGCTCGTTTTTGTGCTCTGAAAAAACACTTTGGTGGATAAACTCTTGATAATCGTTCATCTAAAATTTGAATCCATTTTCCGAATTAAAATTGGCCATAATCGAAAAGTTTTAAGGCAATATTTGAAACAACTTACTTTCGTTTCATTAATTTAAATAAGCATTATGAATAAACTCTACCACATCAAAAACTACTTTAAGGCGGCATTGGCTGTTCTTGTTGTAGGTTTCTGTGCGCCTGCTTATGCTCAGTTGTCTGGGACTTACACCATCAACAACGCTGCAACCACAGGCGGAACCAACTTTGCCACTTGGCTTGATTTTAGAAACGCTATCACCACTGGTGGTGTAAGCGGGCCTGTAACAGTCAATGTATTAACAGACAATACCGAAAGTTCACAAATCAATTTAGGTCCTATTACTGGTACTTCATCAACCAACACGGTTACCATCAACGGTAATGGTAAGTTTTTATCTGTTGCTGTTGCTGACGCTGTTATCTTGTTGAGCGGTGCTGACTATTTTACTTTCGACAAAGTTACAGTTAGAAACACAACGACAAGCCAATACGCTCAAGGTTACAGATTGTACAACGGTTCAGACTACAACACCATTTCTAATGGTACGATTGAATTCACATTAATGGCTACTGCAACTACTGCAGGTGGAGCTTATGTTGCGTTTTCAAGTTCTGCAACCTCAATGACTGCTACAAGTACAACTGGTCATGGTAACTTCTGTACCATCAGCAACAACTTGATGCGTACAACAAACGCGAATAGTCCAGGTCCAGCTTATGCAATCACTTGCACTGGTAATACTTCAACGTATACCTCTACTGCACAAAACAACACCATCATTGGCAACACCATTCAAAACTTCTACTACATGGCTATTTACATGTTCTACACGAATGGTAACCAAGTTTTGAACAACGATATCTCTCGTGTAAACTCTAGCATTTACAATTCAAGTGCTACTTTATATGGTATCTACTCATATTATTCTTATGCAGCTAACCGTCCAACTAAATTAGATGGCAACACTTTGCACGACTGGCCTTGTGTAGGTGCTACAACTTCTTCTGCTCCTTCAAGCATCTATGCATTCTACACATTGTATAACTATGGTAACGCTAGCTACAGATTCTCTGTGAGCAACAACAATATTTTGAGATTAAGAGCTACTACCTATTTATACCTAGGTTATAACTTCTACAACTACTTCTTCGATTTGATTGGAAATACAGCTAATGACGCAGACGTAACTACTGGTACAGCTGTTTATTATTTCTATGGTTGGTACAACGGTTATTCATACAGTTCATACCGTTACAACAGCAATACCATCCAAAACTGCGATGGTGGCTACTACTGGTATGGTATTCAAAACTACTACCCTCAAACTCCAGCAGGTGTTCAAGAGATCAATGACAACATTATCCAAAACAACGTAGGTGCATACTACTATGCTTACCGCATATACTCTTACTATGCTCAATATGCTAATGCTACTTACCAAATTGACATGAAGAGAAACCAAATTAAGAATAACGGTACTGTATACTATTATACATATAACATTTATTGCTACTATTATGGTTGGTACAACATCGAAGACAACATCATCGATGGCAACACCACCAACTACTATTATATGTATAACATTTATGCCTATTACTATGGCAACTACAAAGTTTCAAGAAACATTATCCGCAACAACAAAGCAATCGCAGGTAACGTAGGTTATATGTACAACATTTATGCGTACTACAACTACAACTTAGAAATCTTGAGCAACTTAATTTATGACAACATTGGTTACTATGGTACTTATGGAATCTATGCTTACAATGGACAAACCGGTTCTTGGCCAGCTGAGATCCGTCAAAACACCATTAAAGTAAATGGTTCTCAATCA
>CANFXY010000009.1 GCA_947451105.1 Bacteroidota bacterium
GGTTACTATGAGAAACATTGTTTCCTGCTAGTGCTTTTTTTCCTGTAAGATCACAAACTCTTGACATGACTATAAAATTGGGAGTGCAAAGGTAGGGACAATGTGGATTAAATTCCAAATGTTTTTTCAAAATTTTTGATATAGACGCCTAAACACACCATTTTTAAGGGTATAGCAAATATTTATTTCTCATAATTTTGTATGAATCTAGGCCACTTTGCCACGATTGTCTTATTTCCGAGACGGTTTTTCCTTCAATAATCTGTTTTCTCAAACTATTGGTTCCCGCTAATTTATCAATGAAATCATTGAAAAAATCTGCTTTGTTTTTGCTTAAGCGGTAGGATAGTACCAAGTAATTTAAATTTATTTCCGACTCAAAATAAGCGCGTTGGTCGCCATACCAGGTTAGATTAAATCCCACACACGGTATGCCTAGGCATTTAGGCTTCTCAGAAACGCCCTTTATACTGATGGGGGTAAAGTTGTAATTACCCCAATCAAATGCAGGTGAACCAAAACATTGATAAGGTGTACTGGTGCCTTGCCCCATACTGATACTTGTGCCTTCAAACAGCCCCAGTGACGGGTATAGGTAAATTGAGCTCTGGGTTTGTAGGTTAGGAGAGGGTTTAATCGGCAATATATAAGGGGTTTTGTGCGCGTAATTAAGGCAAGTAATTACCTTTAGCTCGCATTGCACTTTGTTTTTGAGCCATGATTCACCGTTAATCATTTGTGCAATTTCCCCGACGGTACATCCATGAACCAAAGGAATTTTGTGCATGCCAACGAAGCTTCTATATGCTGTGTCGAGCATTGGCCCATCGATATAATGACCATTAGGGTTTGGTCTATCCAATACGATTACTGGTATGTTTTGTTCTGCGGCTGCTTCCATCACATAGTGCATTGTGCTGATGTAAGTATAGAATCTGACGCCAACGTCTTGTATGTCAAAAATAATGGCTTCTACACTGTCTAAATCACTTGCAGTTGGCTTTTTATGGTTGCCATACAATGAGATTATTTTGAGATTGGTCTTTTCATCTCTGCCATTGTGGACAGTTGTCCCTGCACTTGCATTTCCCCTGAATCCATGCTCTGGTGCAAACAAACATTTAATGTTAACGCCTAAATGCAATAAGGAATCCACTATATGGGTTTTTTTTATGCAACTCGTTTGATTAACAACCAAGGCAACACGCTTATTTTTGAGCAAGGGTAAATATTTTGCCGTTTGCTCTGCTGCCGTAATAATTTGGGCATGGCTTTTATTTAAGCCCCAAAGGCTTAAAATAAAAAAGCAGTATACCTTAAATTTTGGCATACTGCAATGATAAATATTTATTCTACAAATTGCATGCTTGCAATTGAAGAATAATACACCTGCTAGTGTATTTAGCAGGTGTATTGTTTAAATTAATGGTCTAAATCGCCATATTCTAATTTTTCGCCTTTGATTTTTAAAACCAATCTTAAAATTAAAATTAAGAATGGAACATAAATTAAAGGAGTAGGCAAGTCGAAGTGATTTAAAATAATGATTGATTTTCTTTTTAGCCTCTCTGTAATTAAATACATTGATGGAATTAACAACAATGTAAGAACTGTTGCGAATAGCAAACCAAAGATCATCGTCCAACTTAACGGTCCAAAGAAAGCAACACTGTCGCCACCAAAGAATATTTTTGGATCAAAATGGGTAAACAAGGTTTCAAAATTGATGTTCAAACCTACTGCCAATGGAATCAGTCCTAGAATTGCTGCGGTTGCTGTTAAAATAACCGGAGTCATACGCGTTCTACCAGCTTCAACGGTTGCTTCATACAAGCTCATTCCGCCTGCGCGAGAATATTCGGCAAACTCAACCAGCAAAATTCCATTCCTTACCACTATACCTCCGAGCGCTACAATTCCTATTCCTGTCATTACAATACTCATGTCCATTTTAAAGATGGCAACACCAAGAAGTACACCAATGATACTGAAGATGATTTCAGATAAAATAATAAGTGGTTTTCCAATTGAGTTAAACAGTCCAACCAAAACCAACATCATCAAACCGATGGCTGTTAGCATCGCATTTCCAAGGAAGCTCATTGTTTCTTTTTGTTCTTCTTTGTCTCCTGCAAATTTAACCACTACGTCTCCGGTAGGTTTAAATTTATCCATAGCCACTTGCACTTTAGCAACCACTTCATTCGGGTTGAATCCTTCTTTTACATCAGAAGAAATTGTGATGACACGTTTGTCGTTTTTGCGTTTGATGCCAGCATAAGTATAGTCGTATCTTATGTCACATACAGATGAGATAGGAACACTTCTAACAACACCACCCATGGTCATATCTCTGTAGGTGATTTTTAAGTTCCTGATGGTTTCGATATCCATTCTTTGGTCAGCTTGGTAGCGCAACTGAATAGGGTACTCATCGTCAACGTCTCTAAATTTAGAGGCTTCAACACCGTATACTGCACCTCTAATTTCCATAGCAAGTTGCGCTGCAGAAAGGCCTTCTCTTAGTGCACGTTCTCTGTCAATGTCAAAAACAATTTCTGGTTTGTTGCTAATGAAATCTGATTTAAGATTGGCAACACCATCTATTTTTGCATCGGTTAAGAATTTTTTAAGTGCATTTGAGTTTCTTACCAAATCGTCAAAGTCTTCACCAATAATTTCTAAGGAAACTGGTTTTGGCGTTGGTGGACCACTTTTTTCTTTGTTTACGACAATTTCAGCAGCTGGGATATTCCATTTTAATTCTTGAAGTTTTTTCAAGTAAATACTTGTTGATTCTCCATTTCTCTCCGAAAATTCGACGAAAGCAATCGCAATTTTTCCTTTATTAGGATAGGCATTTTGATCGCCATCTTGAGGATCGGTGACACCAATAGTGACATTGCTAACCATTGACTCAACAATTGGGTTTTCTTTTCCAATAACACTGTTAACTTTTTCCTCAACTTGACGCATCACGGTATTTGTAACAGCAGGGTCGGTGCCTTCAGGTAACTTTACATATACATATAAATTGTTTGGATCACTGTCTGGGAAGAACACCACTTTTGGGCTTCTAGCTACAAAGAATACAATAGATAAAATAAAGGTTATAAGAACGGCAAATAGAGGTCTCCAAGGGTTTTTCAAGCACCATACCAATACTTTTGTGTATGCATTGATGAAACCAGGCCAAATGTTGTTTTGCCAAGCGTTGATGACTTTGTACAGCCATAAACGGTTTAAGACTAAGAATAAAGCAAGGAAAATGGTAAAGTTTCCTATTCCAACACTTCCACTTGCGTATGATACCAATGCGATGATGCCATAAATAGCCAAGCGCATGTAAGTCTTTTTGTTAAGCTTGCCATAATTCTTGTTTTCCTCTTCTTTGGTTTTCATAAAGTCAACCGCAAAAACAGGGTTAATGATATAGGCCACAAAAAGTGAAGCAAGCAAAGAGATAATCAGCGTTACAGGAAGGAAGTACATGAACTTTCCAATGATACCGCCCCAAAATGCCAATGGGATAAATGGTGCTAAGGTTGTTATTGTTCCGGATAAAACGGGCATGAATACTTCACCTACAGCCATTTTAGCTGCAGTTTTAATGTCTCTTTTACCGTCTCCAAATAACCTGTGTGTATTTTCTATTACCACAATAGCATCATCCACTACGATACCCAAAGCAAGAATAAATGAGAACAATACGATCATATTGAATGAGAAGTCAATACTTGGCATCACAAGGAAGGCAATGAACATTGACAAAGGAACCGATAGTGCAACAAATAATGCATTGGTAACACCCATGAAAAACATTAAGACGATGGTAACCAAGATAAAACCAATGATAATGGTGTTTATCAAGTCATGCAGCATTGTTTTGGTTTTTGTGCTTTGATCGCCCGTTACCATAATATCCAATCCTTTAGGGAATTCAGATACCTTCATTTCCGCAATTACTTTTTTGATTTTTTCAGAAGCCTCAATCAAGTTTTCGCCAGAGCGTTTTATGATGTTAAGTGTGATAACATTTTTTCCGCTGCTGCTTGAATAGCTTTCTTTTTCTTTGAAGCCATCAACTACTTGAGCGAAATCTCTAATAAAAAGTCTGGCACCAGATTGGGAAGTAACCACGATATTCTCAATTTCTTTTGGGTCTTGGAATTCACTCTTAATGCTTAAAGTTGGTTTCATGCCATTTAATGGAACAGTACCACCAGTAATGGTTAAGTTTTCTTGACTGATTGCTCTCTGCACATCGCCAATAGTTAGCTGAGCTGCTTGTAATTTGTATGCATCTATGTTAACTTGTATTTCACGCTCAAGTGCACCAATGATTTTAACTTCATTAATCTCGCTCAAACCTTCGATTCTGTCGCCCAAATCATCTGCATATTTTTTCAGTTCTTTTAAATCGAAATTACCTGCAACGTTGATGTACATAATCGGAATCTCAGAGAAAGCAATCTCTTTGATCATAGGCTCTCTTGTAAGGGTAGATGGCATATCGCCTCTAGCCTCATCAACAGCATCTTTAACTTTTTGTTTTGCAACACTTACGTTGATGTCGGTGTGGAATTCAACCACAATAACAGAAACGTCTTGCATGGAAGTACTATTGAATTTTTTAACACCAGAAATTGCTTTTAATCTTTTTTCGATTGGTTTGGTAATGGTGTTTTCAATATTTGTAGGCGAGTTTCCACCATTAATGGTACTAATGTAAATGGTAGGAACAGTAATGTCTGGGAAGTTCTCTTTAGGAAGAGAATTGTATGCCATGATACCTGCCAACGAAATAAAAATCGTTATGAGGTAAATGGTTATTTTATTATCTATCGCCCAACTGGAGGGCTTAAATTCTTTAATTTTATCTAACATAGAAATGTTTGTTTAGTGCACGTTTGGTGCTTGATAGTAGACTGAATTATTTTTTAAGATTGATTTTGTCACCGTCGTTTACCAAATCATAACCTTCGGTAATTAGCATGTCACCTTCTTTTAATCCTTCTGAGATTTCAGCCATTCCATTGTATTCTTTGCTGATAACAATTAGTTTTTTAACTGCAATTCCATTTTCAGCTACAAGTACAAAAGATTCTTCTATGCCTTTTTGGATAAATTTAACCGGTACAATGATTTGTGGTTTGCTTGATTGATAATCGTTGATTTTTAATTTTGCTACCATGTTTGGATGGTATTTAGTGTTATTTGGAAGCAATACCTCTACTGTAAATGTTCTGGTCATGTTATTGATAGCCCTAGTTGCATAATTGATCTTTCCTGTGATAGAGTCGTTGATGTCAGGGAAATAGATCATAACTTGATTTCCAGTCTTTACGCGCATAGAGTAGCTTTCAGCCAATTCAGCTTTTACTTTTAAATTAGAGAAATTCACCACATTTATGGCTGCCATTCCTGGGCTAACCATTTGAGCAATTTTAATGTTTACCGCATCAACCGTTCCATTAATTGGAGAAATAATTTTAGTCATTCTCAATTGTTCGTTCAAAGTGCTTAGTTTTTTTTCTAAACTTTCTTTGGTTGTTTTGGATTGTAAGTATTGTATTTCAGTTCCAATATTTTGTTTCCATAAATTTTGTTGTCTTTGAAATACTTGTTTGGCTAATTCTAAATTGGTTTCTAAATCAGAAATTTGCTGCAAAACCGCACTTGCATCTGTTTCCGCTAGTACTTGTCCTTTTCTAACTTCATCACCAGCTTTTACATTAATTCTAGTAATTAAACCAGGTATTTGCGAGGATAAAGAAACATTTTCATCTGCATCAACACGGCCTTGAACTTCAATATAAGTTTTGAAGTTGTTAAGCGCTAATTGCGTTGTTTTAATTTCTAATGATTCTTCAATTTTTTTACTTGTATCAAGTTTAGCAATTTCTAATTCTAAATTTGAAATTTTGTCTTGGGTTTCTTTAAGTGTCGTTTTTAGTTTTTCTAATTCTTTTTTCTTTTGGTCTAAAGAATTGCTGCTGCATGCTGAGAATAATAGTGCAACAATGGCAATGTGGATTATGGTCTTCATTTGAATGAATGGTTGTTTGTATTGAATTAAAGTTTGATTGATTGTCCTAGCGCAACTTGGAAATCTAGTTTAGCCACCAATAGGTCATAAACAGCGCTTAAATAATTTGTTTGTGTTGTTTTAAGGTCTTGTATTGAAGTTGTAAGTTCTAAATTACTTCCCACGCCTTCATTGTATTTAATTGTAGTTATGTTTACAATTCTTTTTGCTAGATCTAAATTTTCAGTTTGTTGCACAACATATTCCATTGCTCTTAAATATTTAAGTTTGGTTTGTTGGACTTCAAGGCCAATTAAATTTTCAACTTTGTTAATTGTATTTTCTGTTTTTAATTGTTGTATTTTGGCTTTTTGGATCTTAGCATCATTTGCAAATCCACTGAAAAGTGGAATGTTTGCTTGAAGTGCTAAAAAGGAGTTTCCATACCAATTGCTGTAGTCTATTTTTTCTCCAAAATTGCTTTGTTGAACCGTAAAAGCTCCAGCAAGATTTGGTAATTTTCCGTATTGGTATCTCTTTACATCCATTTTGTTAAGAATCAATTGTTGTTTCAAAATTTGAAAGTCAGCGCGTTTGCTTAGATCAACAGAGGCCGATGTGTCAGCCACATTGAATCGACTATTTAGATCGCTAATGTTATCACTTAATTTAATGTTGATGTCTTGGCTTAATCCAATTTTAGATTTTAATAGGCCAAGAACTATGCTGTATTGGTCTTTTAATTTTTGTTTGCTAATTTCTAAATTGTTGAGCTGCAATCTAATCCTATCAACATCTAGTGATTCTGTAAAACCTTCTTTATTTAAAGCTTTTACTTGGTTGTATGTTTTGGTTAATGTTTGACAAGAGGCATCAAGTAAGCTAATGTTCTCATTGGCAATTAAGGCTAGAAAATAGGTTTTTGCAACATCTATTTTAATGTCAGCTTCTGTTTTGCTCGAAATTTTCTTTGATAAACCTGTAAATTCTTTGGCAGCCTTAAGTCCCAAGAAATAAGTACCATCTAATAATAGCCAAGAAACATTTATTGCCGCTTGGGTTGTATAGGTGTTGCCGACTCTAATTGGTGTTCCTACGCCGTTTATTGGGAATACAAAAACTTGTTTTTGTATTGCATCTTGAAAGTTAATTTGACCTCTTACTTGCGGTATGCCGATAGCCTTTACTTCCTTTACTGTTTGATCAGCGATAGCAATATCAGCATATGCATTTTTAAGGTCTGGATTGTTAGTCATTGCATAATCAATGGCTTGACTTAATGACATTGACATGGTGTCATTTGTTTTGTTTTGAGCGAATGAGCCCAAACTAAACATGAATGAACAAACCAATGCGAATGCACTAAGTACTTTTTGGTTTTTCTTTGAATATTTAAAGGAATACATATAGTGAGATGTTTTTTAAATGTTTGTGTTTTCTAAATTATTGACTTTTAGGTTGTTTTTCATAAACTCTAAACCATCAATTGAACAGATCGAATTGAGATGGTATTTTACCAAGTAGGCATATTTTTCAGAGAAAGGAATGTTAGAAATAATTCCAATTTCACTGCTGATACATTGTTCGATAAGGGCCATGTAAAAGCCTGTAGATAGATTGATATTTATATCCTTTTTATACATTCCCTGCGAAATACCTAAATTAAGGTTTTCTATAAGTTGTGTTTGTATTGTTTTTTCGCGGTGTTCGGTAAAAGAAGTGTAGGTATCTGGGTGGTACTTCTTTAGGTCAAACAACAAACTTGGGTTCATTTCTTTGTGAAGTCCAATCATCATGTTTGCTATTTTCAGGATTTGTAGAATCGCATTTTCCTCCGATTGAAATACGCTTTTGCATAGAGAATCCATTGATTCAACATGTAAAAGGAGGGTCTTTTTTACCAAGTCTTCTTTATCCTCTACATATTGATAAAGTGTTTTTTTGGACATGCTAAGTTCTTTGGCAACATCATCCATGGTGATGCTTTTAATGCCATAGCGCATAAAAAGTTTTTCTGTGGCGTTGCAAATTTTAGCTAGCATGGTAAATCAGGCCGCGAAATACGTAAATAAACTCCGGAAACAAAAATAATCTTCAAAGTTTCCGTTTAAAATGGATGAAATGATAGTTTGAGGGGATGAATGGTTTTTAAATTGGTAAATTGGTGTTTTTTTTAATTTTTAAGCACTTGTTTAAAAACATAAAATTGCAATATTTTTATAATTAATACCGAGTTTATCGGAATAGATGTAATATTGCTAACATCAAATTAATTCAATGAGTAAAACTATTGCAGAGTTGGTAAATATTAAAGTCGAGACTAAGTTTAGCGAGTTGCAAAGTGATGTAGAAAATGGCGTGTATTTTTTTACTTACCATATTCTTATTGAAAACAATAGCGACCATACAATTCAGCTGGTATACAGGAAATGGAACATTACTGATAGCAATGGGGAGAATCGATTTGTAGAAGGAGAAGGAGTTGTTGGCGAAATGCCAATCTTAAGCAGCGGAGAGTCTTATGATTACTATTCTGGATGTATATTACAAACAGGGGTTGGAAGAATGAGTGGAACATATGTGTTTCGTTTGCAAGATGCCGGAGGGCATTTTGAGGTTCCAATTCCTGAATTTAATTTAATATTGCCTTGGGTCTTGAATTAGGCATAATGGCAATTCTCTTATTATCTTTGCAACAATGAGGATATTTTTAATTTCGGTTTTAATTGTTTTTTTAACTTCTTGTAATGATAAGACTTCAAATACGAATCAAACGGATGGTGTTGATACAAGTCAGTTTGTCGCAGCCACTGTTGCTAGAATATTTAATGAAGATTCGGCCTATTTACAGGTATTGAACCAAGTGAATTTTGGGCCAAGAGTACCCGGGACAAAAACGCATAAACAGTGTTTTGACTATTTTGTAAAGGTTTTGAGACCATTAGCCGATACCTTGTATTTGCAATATTCAACTGCCGTTACATTTGATAAAAAGACAATACCAGTTATGAACGTTGTAGCATCTTTTAATCCTCAAGCGAGCCGAAGAATATTATTATGTGCACACTGGGATACTAGACCTTTTGCCGATCAAGATATAAAAGACAAAGACAAGCCAATCTTGGGGGCTAATGATGGAGCAAGTGGCGTTGGGATATTGTTAGAGATTGCTTCAGTATTAAAGAAGCAGCCTGTAGATATAGGTGTAGATATAGTTCTTTTTGATGCGGAAGATTGGGGAGACAATTCGGGTAAGGTAGAAGATAGCTATTGCTTGGGTTCTCAGTATTGGGCAAAAAATCCGCATACCTCATTCTATAAGGCAGATTTTGGAATTTTATTGGACATGGTTGGTGCACCAAATGCGGTTTTTGGATTTGAAGGATACAGTTTGGCCGAAGCTCAAACCTATTTATCTATGGTTTGGTCGAGTGCAAATAGCGCAGGGTACTCTAATTATTTTAAAAATTTTGAGAGGGGTTATGTGACAGATGATCATGTCTATGTCATGAAAAATCTAAAAATCCCTATGATAGATATTATTGATTGTGACGTGAATACAGCCAGTCATTTCGGTAAATATTGGCATACCCATGGTGACAACATGGATGCTATTGATAAAAAGACCTTGAAGGCGGTTGGCCAAACATTGGTAAATGTCTTAAGCGCTTATTAGAGCAATTGGGGCAATCCTCCAGTATGGATACAAAGGATTTTATCACTTGTTTTGAAAAAGCCCTTTGAAATAAAATCTTGAACGGCCATCATCATCTTTGCGGTATATACGAACTCCAATTGTATGCCCGTTTCTAAATAGAATTTTTGAATAAAATTTTCCAATTCAAGATCGTTTTTAGCGTATTTTCCTCGGTGGTAGGAATGTTCAATTTGCCAATTTTTTTCAGGAAATTGAGACATGATTTCATCCAATTCGAAATTGTTTTTTAAGCTGCTTATACCAATAACCTTGGTTTTGAGATTTTGACTTACGCATTCGCCCACAATGCCTTCCATTGTTGTGCCGGTGCCTAGCGATAGGAATATGTAGTCGTATTCTTTGTTTAATTCTTTGATAATTTCGGCGCACCCCAATAAAGCAAGAGGGTGTCTTCCTCCTTCGCCTACATAAAACGCCTTTGGATTGGTCTTTTTGAATTCTTCAAATAAAGAACTTTTATTCTTGTATTCTGTTCGGTCAACATGCATTAAAACCATGTCATTTTCTAAACACATTTTTTCAAATGCATTGGTATCTCTGGCTTCATTTCCTCTTACATAACCTAAAGTTTTTAAGCCAAATAACTTACCTGCAAATGCTGTAGCTACAAGGTGGTTGCTGTATGCACCTCCAAATGTTACCAATGTTTGACTTTTATCTGCTTCAAGTTTTTTAACTATATATTTTAGTTTGCGCCACTTATTGCCAGATATTATTGGATGTATTTGGTCATCCCTTAAAATGTCGATTTGTAATTCATTGCCAAACCCAGAAAACTTGAGAGGTTCAACGTGGCTTTTGTTTTTTGGCAAGTTCATTTAAGTTGCAAAAATAACAAATCCATTTATCACTATTAAACATTCATTGCTTAGCTTTGCTCATCAATATGTTAAAAATTGGCTTGGTGTTATCGGGCGGAGGAGCGAGAGGCGTGGCTCATTTAGGTGTTCTAAAGGCATTGGATGAGCTAGGTGTGAAAGTTTCTGCTATTTCTGGAACCAGTGCAGGTGCCATTGTAGGGGCTTTTTATTCAGCTGGATACAAGCCAGAGGAAATTTTAAATATAGCGAAAACCCAAAAGTTTTTTGGGTTCTCTAATTTGCTTTTTGGTAAAGCTGGATTGTTTAATATGGAGGCATTTGAGTCTGTTTGTCGTACTTATTTTACCCATAATAAAATTGAACAATTAAATATTCCAATGACAATAACGGCAACTGATATTGTAAAGGGTGAGGTTCGATATTTTTCCAAAGGAGATTTATCAAAAGCACTCATGGCAAGTTCTTGTGTTCCTTTGGTTTTTGAACCGGTAAAATTTGAGAATGCGCTTATGATGGATGGCGGCATTTTAGATAATTTTCCAATTGAACCACTGCTATCAATTTGCGATAAAATTATTGGGGTCAATGTCAATTCAATAAGTCAAAATTTTGATCAAATCCACATGAAGGATTTGTTGGATCGAAGTTTTCACATCGCGATGAAAGGCGCGATACAAGAAAAAATTAAATCTTGTGATGTTTTAATAGAGCCGGCAGATATGAGTCGATTTGGAATGTTTGATTTGTCAAAATTGGATGAAATCTATCTTGAGGGGTATAATTGTGCCAAGGGTTTAAGCAATGAAATAATTCAAATTTGTTTATAGTAGTAATCGATTTGCAGTTTCGCTAAAATTTAAGTTGGTTTGCATTATGATTATTTACAACGTTACCTGCAATATTCCAGAAACAATAGAAACAGAATGGGTTCATTGGATGAAACATGAGCACATTCCTGAGGTGATAGCAACAGAAAAATTTACAGGATTTAAAATGTTGAAACTATTGACCAATGTTGAAGACAATGAGGGCGTTAATTATGCCATTCAATATTATTGCCATTCAATTGAGGATTACAATGACTACTCAGAGAATTTTGGCCCTGCGTTGAAGGCCAAAACCTATGCGAAATATGGAGATAAAGTTCTTGCATTTAGAACTTTATTGGAAGAGGTTTAATTATAGATTTTCCATAATGTATTCTGTGATCTTTTGCATTAAATGTACGCGGTCTTTGCCTAATACATTGTGCTTATGACCAGGGTATACAAAATAGTCGAGGTAGGTGTTTCCAACATCGACAGCTGATTTGCAATACAATAAACTATGCTGCCACAAAACAACATCATCGTCACAACCATGTATCATTAATAATTTGTCTTGAAGGTTGTTGACATAATTTGTAAGATTGGCGTTTTTATATCCTTCTGGGTTTTCACTTGGAGTGTCCATGTATCTCTCTGTATACATAATTTCATATAAACTCCAATCTATTACTGGTCCACCGGCAACACCAACTTTAAACACACCTGCTTGACGGGTCATTAAACTAGTTGTCATAAAGCCGCCAAAGCTCCAACCATGCACCGCAATTCTATTTGCATCCACATATGGCAAGTTTTTAAGGTAGTTGACTCCTGCAATTTGATCTTCCATTTCAATAGTGCCTAAGTTTCTATGTGTCGCACTCTCAAATTCATGGCCTCTATTTGAAGAACCTCTGTTGTCTAAAGTAAAGACAATGTATCCTTTTTGAGCCATTAATTGCATCCATAAATTACTGCCTGCAAGCCATGAATTGCTTATCATTTGCGCATGCGGGCCGCCGTATACATAAACAACCACTGGGTATTTTTTTGTTTTGTCATAATTAGGCGGTGTAATCATTCTGCAATAAAGCACGGTACCTCCATTGATAATCGGGAATATGCTTGTTTCGCCTAGTGCATAATCAGACAAAGGATTGACAGCATCCAACAGCATTTTAACCTGCTCTCCTTTATGGGTTTTAAGCATTATTTTTTTAGGTACCGAAGTGCTTGAATAAGCATCAATGAAATGGCTGAATGTAGAGTTGAAAATTGCCATATGGGTGCCTTGCTCAGTGCTTAATTTTTTTATGTCACCGTTGTCTATATTAACACTATAAATATGGCGTTCTAAAGGACTTTCTTTGGTTGCCTCAAAATAAGCAAATTCGCCTTTTGAATCAACACCTATAAGTTTTGTGACCATCCATTTTCCTGAGGTGATTTGACGGATCATTTTACCATTTGTGTTGTATAAATACAAATGATTGTACCCATCTCTTTCGCTTTGCCAAATAAATTTATTGTTTTCGTTGGGTAAAAAATAGAATCCATGCTGAGGCTCAATATATTTTTCGTCACGTTCTTCGAATAGCACTTTATCAAGACCGCCACTATTTGTGTTGTAGCGGTTAATGAAATCTTGATTTTGTCCTCTGTTAACAATGGCCATATAAAGATATTCTTCATCTGGGCCCCAGGCTATATTGGTTAAGTATTGGTCAAATGGCTCTCCGGTTTCAAGGTAGGTCACCTTTTGTGTACTTAAATCAAATATACCAACGGTGACATGGTGGCTTTTTGCTCCTGCAATTGGATACTTAATCGTATTAACAGTTGCAGGCATTTTGCTGTTGTCATAAATGGCATAATCGCTAACCATACTTTCGTCCATTCTGTAAAAGGCTAATTTGTTGCCGCTTGGACTCCAAAATAGGCCTTTGTCAATTCCGAATTCGTTGCGGTGAACGGTTTGGCCGTATACAATTCCTTTGCCACCGTCGTTTGTTATTTGTTTAATGCCATTGCTAGATACAATAAAAATGTTGTTGTTCTCAACATAAGCAACTTGATTGTTTCCGTTGTTGTATTCGTTTGATCCCGCATTTTTTGAAATGCTTAAAATGAGTCTGAATGCTTGGGCGGGAATATTAAAATTAAGGTATTCGTTGTCTTTGAAAATTTTAATGTTGTCATTATCTATCCATTCAAATGCCGGGAAGGATTTAAATGTCAATCCAGTTTTGTAGGTATTGGCAGCATTGTTTAAACTTTCAATGCTTACGCTGCTGTCTTCTTTATTGGTTTCTATATCTACAATAACAAGTTTTTGAGGTTTGCTTGATTTTACATATGCATATTTACTGCCGCCGGGAAGCCATTGAAGAGCATTGAGATTTTGTGTGCGCAATGATTTATTGTTTTCTTTGTCAAACATCAATATGGCTTCATCCATATTTAAATATTTAGTTCCTTGCGCAAATATGGAAACGGAACATACTATTAGAAAAGCAGTTAAAATTGATTTGAAATGGTTTGAATGCATTTGAATTGTATTTGCAGCAAATTTGCGAAAAAATAAGTGTAAATAAAATATAGAAGTATAAAGAGTGCTTTTGTGTGCATTTGTTCAGAAAATGCTTGACGCTAATTCTATTTGATGTTTCATGGTTTTTTGCGTTATTTTGTAGGGACATTAAATTAAATAAAAATGACAGAAATGCAAGAATTAAGAAATCGTATAGAAGCTGCGTGGGACAATAGAGAACTATTGAAAGACGACGGAACAAAGAAAGCGATTTTGTCATTGATTGAATCTTTAGACAAAGGGAAGATTCGTGTTGCTGAGCCAAAAGAAAATGGGGAAGGTTGGCAAGTGAATGAATGGGTGAAAAAGGGTGTTATACTGTATTTCCCTATACAACAAATTGAAACTGAGAAATTGGGATCTTATGAATTTTGTGATAAAATTCCCTTGAAGAATGATTATGCATCTCAAGGAGTTAGAGCTGTAATGGGTTCTGTTGCAAGATATGGGGCGTTTATAAATAAAGGTGTAATTTTAATGCCAAGTTTTGTAAATATTGGCGCTTTTGTTGATTCAGGTACTATGGTAGATACATGGGCTACGGTTGGTTCATGTGCTCAAATAGGGAAAAATGTACATTTAAGCGGTGGCGTAGGGATTGGTGGCGTTTTAGAGCCAGTCCAAGCAGCCCCAGTTATTATAGAAGACGATTGTTTTATTGGTTCAAGGTGTATAGTTGTTGAAGGTGCTCATATTGGAAAGGAAGCTGTATTGGGCGCAGGTGTTACAATCACTCAATCAACAAAAATAATTGATGTGACAGGCTCTGAGCCGGTTACTTACAAAGGTTATGTGCCTGAGAGATCAGTTGTAATTCCAGGTTCATATGAAAAAGATTTTCCTGCAGGAAAATACCATGTGCCTTGCGCAATCATCATTGGTCAAAGAAAACCAAGCACTGATTTGAAAACATCTTTAAATGATGCTTTACGTGATTTTAATGTGGCCGTCTGATGAATATTGGATTTGATGCAAAACGGTATTTTCATAACAAGTCAGGTTTAGGTAATTACAGCCGCGACCTAGTCAATGGCTTGATTAAATTGCACCCTGAAAACAAATATTATTTATTTGATCCTAGTCCATCAACTTTAAATTTACCATCGAATACGATAGCCGCAGTGCCGCAAAAAAACTCTATGTTTTGGCGCATAAAAGGCATTCAAAAAGATATTGAATTGCATAAAATTGATATATTCCATGGGTTGAGCAATGAATTGCCCTTTGGAAAATGGCCTGAAAAAACCAAAAAAATTGTAACCATTCACGATGTGATTTTTCGGACGTATCCAAACCATTATTCAGTTTTGGACAGGGAAATTTACCATCAAAAAACCAAACACGCTTTGAAAATTGCAGATCATGTGGTGGCAACTAGCCAGTCGACTGCCGATGATCTTTTGAAGTTGTATGGCGCAGCGGAAGATAAATTAAGTGTGGTATACCAAACCTGTGGCGAAGGGCATTGGAAAACGTATTCTCAAGATGGGTTGACCAGCTTTGCCTTTAATAAACGATTGCCATCAAAGTTTGCCCTTTATGTAAGTAGTTTTCAAACCAGGAAAAACCACTTGCAATTACTAAAAGGACTTAAGGCATCGGGTTTAAAAGATTTTAATTTGGTGTTGGCTGGTAAAAAGGGAGAAACATTAATTGCTTGTCATCAATATATTATTGAAAATGGTCTTAGCAAGCAGGTTATTATATTAAATGATTTACAAAATTCCGAGTTGCCATTGTTGTACAGATGTGCAAGTTCATTTATCTATCCAAGTATGGTAGAAGGTTTTGGAATTCCGCTAATAGAGGCAGCCTGCGCTGGTTTGCCACTGGCTGTTAATGATATACCTGTTTTTAGAGAATTAGCGCCAGCAAGCGCTTTGAAGTTCGATGCCTCAGATGAAAATACTATTGCAGCCTCTGTTTTACATTTAAATAAAATGGAAAAGTTGGATTATAGTTTGTATTTGGAAAAATTTAAAACGGAATACGCAACAGAGAAAATGTATTCGATTTACAACTCAGTGTTGTCTTGATTTTATTTGTTTTTAAGCGAAAGCTGCCAATTCCAAGAAGAAACCAGCATTTCAGTTAAGTCCAATTGGGCTTCCCAACCTAATTTTAACTTTGCTTTTGATGCATCAGCCCAAACTTTTTCGACATCACCCGGTCTGCGGGGACCTATGCTATAGTTTAGTTTTATATTGTTAACTTTTTCGAAGGTGTTTATAATTTCTAATACGGTTAATCCATTACCTGTTCCGATATTTATCACTTCAAATTTGTTTTCTGGATTCTCTTTTATGAAGGTAAGCGCTTTAACATGTGCATCTGCTAAATCTACTACATGTATATAATCTCTTATGCAGGTGCCATCTTTGGTGTTATAATCGCTTCCAAATACAGTTAGTTTTTCGCGAATTCCAGCAGCAGTTTGGGTAATAAAAGGAACCAAATTATTTGGAATTCCTAAAGGAAGTTCGCCAATTTTACTGCTAGGATGTGCACCTATTGGATTAAAGTACCTTAGTGAAACGGTGTTAAGGAATTTACAGTCTTGCAAAATGTCTTCACCAATTTGCTTGGTTCTTCCATAGGGGGAGTTGGCTCTTTTGGTTGCTGCTGTCTCATTTACTGGCGAGGAGTCTGGTTCTCCATAAACAGTGCAAGAGGAGCTAAATACAATATTTTTAACATTATTGGTTTCCATAGTACTTAGCAAAGTATTTAAGCCATTTATATTGTTAATATAATATTTAAGAGGCTGTTCAACCGACTCTCCAACGGCTTTAAAAGCGGCAAAATGTATAACTGCTTCAATTTGGTGTTTGGTAAAAACCTCTGATAATGCTTTACCGTTGCAGATATCAATATTGTAATAGTTTAGTTTTGTATTTGTAATCGATTCAAGTCTTTCAAGGACTTCAAATTCAGTATTGCTCAGGTTGTCAATAATTATAGGTGTGTAATTGTTTTTTATCAATTCAACCACTGTGTGTGAACCAATATACCCCAGGCCACCTGTAACTAATATGTTTCTCATGAAATTCTATTTTACGGTTAATGTTTGATGTTCTTGATGTCTTTTGGGACAAGTTTCCCTGCCGTTAGCCTTGATTTTAACTTGAAGCGATACAACAATTTGGTCTATAAAGTTTTGACCAAAAATTGAATTTGGGGTATCCGATTAAAATTAAAGTCCAAGCACTTTTTCTGCAGGCGTTCTGCCATCAAATAACATCTCAGGATTTTCAAGTAATTGTTTTACTCTTACTAAGAAACTAACACTTTCTCTGCCATCGATAATTCTATGGTCATAAGACAATGCAACATACATAATTGGTCTTATTACGATTTGTCCGTTTTCAACCATCGGTCTCTCAACGATATTGTGCATACCTAGGATAGCAGATTGAGGAGGGTTGATAATTGGGGTACTCATCATACTTCCAAAAACACCTCCATTGGTAACGGTAAAAGTACCACCACTCATTTCCTCCATTGATAATTTATTGTCTCTGGCTTTTCCGGCAAGTCTTTTAACTTCTTTTTCAATATCTGCTAAACTTAATGATTCAGCATTGCGAATAACGGGTACCACCAATCCGCGCGGTCCAGAAACTGCAATAGAAATATCGCAATAATCATTGAATTGGATTTGGTCACCATCAATAAATGCATTTACGGCAGGCCAATCTAGTAAAGCGATGCAACATGCTCTGGTAAAGAAACTCATAAACCCTAGACCAACCTCATGCTTTTCAGCAAAAATGGTTTTGTATTTGTTTCTCAAATCCATGATTGGTTTCATGTTAACTTCGTTGAACGTAGTTAACATTGCGGTTTCGTTTTTAGCCGCTACCAGCCTTTTAGCAACCGTTTTTCTTAGGTTGCTCATTTTTTCAACTCGGGTATTTCTCTCGCCTGAAGTGCTGTATTTATTCGTACTATTGCTTCCGCCTTTTGCAACTATTGCTTCCAATACATCTGTTCTGTTGATTCTGCCGTTAGGGCCGCTGCCTTTTACCTGGGCAGGCTTAAGTCCATATGCTAGCATTAATTCTTTCGCCAATGGTGCAATATGTACATCAGAGTCCATAGAAACCGCAGCTACTGGAGCAGTTGCTGGTTTTTCTTCAGCTTTCTTTTCCGCTTTGGCAGGTGCAGGGGTTTCCTTTTTTGCCTCAGCCTTAGGGGCAGTATTTTCTGGTGCTTTTGCAGTTTCGTCTATTTCTACGATAACAGAACCAACCTTAATTTCATCACCTTCTTTTGCGAGTTGCTTGGTAAGTATACCCGCTGATTCAGCGTTGACTTCAAAAGTCGCTTTTTCACTTTCAAGTTCAACAAGAGGTTCATCAAGTTGGACATAATCACCTACTTGTTTCAGCCATTTTGAAACGGTAACTTCACTAATGGATTCACCAGGACTGGGAACTTTGATTTCGATAGACATACTGAGCTTATAACTTTGCGCAAAAATAGGTCAATTTTATAAGATGCACAAATAGAGAAATGTAAGAATAGGAATTAATGCCAAATAAAGGCCTAAATTCCTTTTAAAGACAAGGAATTAAAGAAAATACATGCTTACCAAACATGCGTGTGGTCGTTCCACCAATTGTTTTGAATTTTTAAAGTCGTTTCCAAAATATCTCTAACGCAACCTTTGCCACCATTTAAAGGGGAAATGTAATGGCAAATTGCCTTTATGTCTATTGCCGCATCCTGAGGGCAGGTAGCCACTCCAACTGTTTTTAGTAATTCATAATCTGGCATATCGTCTCCCATATACAGGATTTCACTCGGAGAAAGTTGGTGTTTGTTTAAAAAAGATTCAAATGCAGCTTTTTTGTGCTGCTGACCAACATGTATATCACTTAAGCCTAGGGCTTGAAAGCGCTTTATTATGCCTTGTGAATTCCCACCTGAAATAATAGCAATGGGGTAATTCAATTTATTGGCGTGTTGAATGGCATAGCCATCCTTTATGTTGAATGTTCTAAGAAATTGACCGTCTTCACTAGCGAATACGCTGCCATCAGTCATCACGCCATCTACATCAAAAACGAAAGCCTTGATGTTTTTAAGTTTTTCATGGATTAGTTCCATTGCTAATTTCTGGTATTAAGTTTTTTGAAATAATTTCATCGTAGATGATGCCTGCTGTAATTTCAGCCCCATCATTGGTAAAATGGTAGCCATCATAAAAAAACCTTGAATCCTTGGGTAATCTTGCATTCAAATTTATATATGGGATTTTTTGAGATTCCGCAAAATCAAACGTTACTTTGTTGTACATCTTAGAAATGTACCCACGTGTTTTTCCATTGATTTGTCCCGTTTTGATGTCACCTAGGTAGGTGTTGCTGTAAAGGTCTTTTTCGTCTGAAAACAAAATACTTTGAGAGATGAATATCAGTTGTATGTTATTCGCTTTGCAAATTTTAGCAAATTCGTTTAATCGGTTTACATACGCCGATAGAAATTTTTGTTCGCTTTCCAAGCAATTGACAATTGCAGTATCATGCATTTGAAGCCTTTCAGCTTTGTTGATGTCCATAATGAATCTGTGGTTTAATCCAGACTCTTTAGCCTTTCCTGCTCTGATAATATTAAGTACTGTTGAGGGGATTTCTAGAAAATTATAAATTTTAGTAAAGAGGGATTTGTTTTCGTCAAAATAACTTGGAGCCTCTAATCCCATGTCATTTAAACCGCACATTAAAAAGATGTAGTTTGGCTTTAAATTGACAATGTATTGTTTGAGCATTTGAAGGTTGCCAAATGATGACTGTCCATCCATTCCAGCATTGTTTAACCATGAAGCGGGATACTCTGTTTTTATTTTGTTGCCTAAAACTGCCGGCCAATCTTTTCCATCATTTAAATAAAAGCATTCTGTTGTGCTTCCACCCATGCATATTATTTTTAGTTTTTCTGATCCTACAAGTTCAGGCCCTCTCATTCCCAAGCTGTTCTTGATGTGAATGATTTTGGTGTCAAGTCCCTGATAGTTAGGCAATTCAACTGAATATTTTGTGTTTTTCGGCAATATGATTTCACCATTTTTAACCCTAGAAGAAAAAGGGTTATAAATATGAAGGGTAAATTCAAGGCATGCAATTACAAGAAACACAAATGCGCAAATTTTCAGAAACCTTTTCATAACGGCAAAGGTATATAAAATTGATAATGGTCAATACGTTCATTCAATAAATTCATTAAATTTGCAATATGCAAAACATAGCAACAGTATTAAAGCAATTAGGGATTAAAAAACTCAATGAAAGTGTTTGTACAGGCGTTAATTGGATTAGCGCAGTAGGCAGTACCAACCGTGAAATCGTTTCTCCAGTTGACGGTAAAAAAATAGGGTCGGTTGTATTCGCAACGGAAACAGAATACGAAGCGGTAATGAAGCGTGCACAATCGGCTTTCCCAATATGGAGAGCAATTCCAGCGCCCAAAAGAGGTGATATCGTGCGTCAATATGGCAATGTGTTGAGAACTTACAAAGATCAACTCGGGGCATTGGTTAGTTATGAAATGGGTAAAAGCTTGCAAGAAGGAAAAGGTGAAGTGCAAGAAATGATTGATATCTGCGATTATGCTGTGGGCCTAAGCCGCCAAATGTATGGCTTAACCATGCCAAGTGAGAGACTTAACCACCGTATGTTTGAGCAATGGCATCCTTTGGGAGTAGTTGGTGTCATTTCTGCGTTTAATTTCCCTGTTGCTGTGTGGAGTTGGAACGCAATGATTGCTGCAGTTTGTGGCAATGTAACCGTATGGAAACCATCTGAAAAAACCCCATTGTCTGCAATTGCATGCATGAATCTTATGAAGTTGGTTTTAGAAGAAAACAACCTGCCTGAGGGGGTTTTTACATTGGTGAATGGCGATGCGGGTATAGGAAAAATGATGGCAGAGGACAAGCGAATTGCCTTAGTGTCAGCTACAGGAAGTACTGCTATGGGTAAATCGGTGGGAAAAACAGTTGGTGAGCGCTTGGGTAGAAGTTTGTTAGAACTAGGTGGTAACAATGCAATTATATTAAGTGAACATGCTGATATGAATATGGCATTGAGGGCCGTTGTGTTTGGTGCAGTTGGAACAGCCGGACAGAGATGTACCACAACCAGACGTTTAATGGTTCACGAAAAGATTTACGATGGCTTCATTAAAAAACTCATCAAAGTATACAAGCAATTGTCGATAGGCAATCCTTTAGATGAAAACAACCATGTTGGTCCTTTGATTGACCAAGCGGCGGTAAAACAGTTTTCAAACGCAATCGAACAGCTTAAAAAAGAAGGTGGTAAAGTGTTGTTTGGTGGCAAAGTATTGAGCGGTACAGGTTACGAAAGTGCTTGCTATGTTCAACCAGCCATTTGCGAAGCTCGAAATACCTACAAAATTGTTCAAGAAGAAACATTTGCGCCAATTTTATATGTCATGAAATATAAAAATATTAGTGAAGCATTGGCCATGCAAAATGATGTAAAGCAAGGTTTAAGTTCCGCGATATTTAGCAACAACATTAGAGAAACTGAACTTTTTCTATCTTCTGCAGGAAGTGATTGCGGTATTGCCAATGTAAATATAGGAACCAGTGGTGCTGAAATTGGAGGTGCTTTTGGAGGTGAAAAGGAAACTGGGGGCGGAAGAGAAAGCGGCAGCGACAGTTGGAAGGCATACATGCGCAGACAGACCAATACCATCAATTATGGAGATACCATGCCTTTGGCCCAAGGTATCAAATTTGATTTAGGATAATTTTTCATCAACTATTTGTTATTATTAAATAATACCATTAACTTTGGTTTAATATTACACAAATAGAGATGAAGATACTTTTAGTTGAAGATGATTTACAAGCTATTGAGCATATAGAAAGTCTTATTAGCGACCATTTTTCTAATTATTTAATAGTCGGCAGGGCAAGGAACATCAAAGAAGCCTCTAAGATTTGTAATTCTGCCAGACCAGATTTACTCATTATGGAAATTCAATTGAAACATGAATCGAGTTTCGAGTTGTTTGAGTACATAGATGCATCGCAATTAAATGTAATTTTTACCAGCCATTTGCCTGAATTTGCGTTTAAAGCAATTAAGTTTGATGCCGTAGATTATCTCCTGAAGCCTTACGGACTTGAAGATTTGAAAAAGGCCATAAAGCGGGTTGAAGAGCGCTTAAAAATAATGCAGATTCTTCAAAACAATAAAGATTTATTGAAACTAGATCGACATGCCATTGCAGGCAATAAAATTATGGTGTATGGCAATGAGAAAATGAATCCAATATGCATTGATCAGATTGTTAAAATAAAATCGCAAGGTGCATATTCGGATATATATTTAATTGGCAATAAAAAGATAACATCTTCAAAGCATTTAGGGATGTATGAGCGTTTGTTGGAAGACAAACATTTTGTAAGAATACATGACAATTGTTTGGTCAATGCCAATCAGGTTGTTTCGTACAAGCCAGGAATAAATGCCAAGGTTATCTTGAAAGACGAAACATCAGAAAGTGTTTCTAAGAGAAAGAAGCGTGACTTTTTAGACTATTTCAGAGCTTAAAATCAAATTAAAAAATTGATAAATCATTGCCATTATGCTTACATAAAACTGAGTAGGCATTAGGCTTAATCTTTTTGTACGGTGTAATAGATACAATTAGGTTCTTAATCTTTTGAATCACCTTTCTTTTGAAGTTGTTTTTGAATTGGAATTCTATCAGTTCATCACTGGTGAAAAGAAAGCGTTCATCGATAACTTCAAATCCTTCACTTTTTAATAAAAATTTGAAAAGAGCAGGGGTGTATATGTTGATGTGTCCGTAATCCAAATAGTGTTTTATTTTTTCGTCAACAAAAAAACTAAAATCAATAGGCACTTCGAAGTATTGATAATCAGAAACTCTGGCTATTTCTCTTAATAAGAGTCTTGGGTGTTCGACATGTTCAATCACATGGCTACAAGTAGCAAGTTCAAATGATTTCTCATCATATGGGATATGGTAACCATCAAATTTTTTAACTTCTTTTAATGAGGCTAAATTTCTGGCTGTGATGGCTGCGATGCCTGAATCTGAAATTTCTAAACTGCTTAAATTGTCAGTAAATTTCCTCTTGTCTAACCATGACAATACAGCGCCATCACCTGAACCAATATCTAGTGTTTTTTTTGATGAATGCTTTGAACACAGATCAATAATATTGGATGATTTTTGTTTTCCACCCAGGTCTCGCCACTCGGAACTCTCGTTTAAATATTGCTCGTTATAAGTAGCTGAAATTTGATTAGATGCCTGACTCATTAGGCAAATTTAACCATTTCGTTTACAATATCAATTTTTTATTGATGGTTGCGAAATGGTTGAGAATTAAATTAATAATTTACCAAATACTTTCCTTTCAAATCAACCCATAGGTGGGGTGGATTTCTCATCAGTTCAAAATAGTTATATCCTTCTTGAAGATTTTTCCAAAACTCTATTCTAGATGGGTCAAAATTGTAATAGGACTTTAAATATTGCCAATTGCTTGCATCCATTCTGCAAGGGTAAATATGGATTGGAATATGGTAATTTGTGTCTCGTTTATTTTGTGCTTGGATATTGCACCAGTATAACTCCTTTATCACTTCGTCGTTCATGGGCAAACATCCAATAGTAACGCTGTCGCCGTGAACAAATATTTGTCCGCCATAACTTCCTTTTTTTCCAAGTATACTGTCGCTTTTGTTGGGGTAAGAAACTTTATAAGAAAGGTAAAAACTGCTGTATGGATTGTACTGGTTGATGTGGTAATATCCTTCAGGGACCTGATAATCCCCTTCACATCGTTTAGGTCCTAATGAGCCCGATAGGGCCATCATATTATAGGTTTTGATTAATTTATAGCGGTGGTGCACACTATCAGCCCCCCATAATTCCATCGTTTTTTCCTTCTTAAATACCCTCCAATAAATGAATTTAGGTGGATACTGCAAGTTGGCTGCTGTAAATGCTTGTTTGAGGTCATCATCACTGCTCAAGCGGGCATTCCAAACCCTTTGGTTGCCCAGTTGTTTTTCGGTATAAACTTGAGGCTGGGCAAATGAGTAAGCAGCCTTAAATCCAAAAATTAATATTACGATGAGACGCAGAGACATTAAAGGTTAGTCAACCACAGATATTTTAATGCTGTTGGCCATTGATTTTTGTTTAATTGGCATACTGGCGGTGTGGATAACGATGTCATCTTTTTGAACCAAACCATTAGACTGAAGCACTTCAATAACATCGGTAAATGTTTGGTCAGTGCTCTCGTATTTGTCATAATAAAATCCTCTAACACCCCAAACCAAACTCATAGATTTTAATAAAGGTTTGTTGTTGGTGAAGATATAAATTTCAGCCCTAGGTCTATAAGAAGATATTTCCAAAGCAGAGTATCCTGAACGGGTCATACCCACGATTGATTTTGCTTTTAAGTGGTCGCTCATTCTAACAGCGGTAAAACAGATTTCATCAGAGATGAAGGTATCGCTTTGAGACGTAGGTTTTGCACCTTTGTAATAAACCCTTCTGTCTTTTTCTACGTCTTTAATGATTTTTTCCATGGTTTCAACCACCTTTATGGCATGCTCGCCTACACTGGTTTCTGCGCTTAGCATTACCGCATCAGCACCATCAATAACAGCATTCGCCACGTCACTTACTTCGGCTCTTGTAGGGGTTGGATTTACTATCATTGATTCCATCATTTGTGTAGCAACGATTACAGGTTTTGCTGCTTTCATGCATTTTTCGATTATGTTTTTTTGAATGATTGGTAAATCTTGAAGTGGCATTTCAACACCAAGGTCACCTCTAGCCACCATTATTCCATCAGTTACTTCTATGATCTCATCTATATTGGTAACGGCCTCAGGCTTTTCGATTTTCGCAATCACTTTAGATTCTTTACCTGCTGCAGCTATTCTCTTTTTTAAATCGATTATGTCTTCAGCTTTTCTTACGAAAGAAAGACCAATCCATTCAATGTCATTCTCCAAACCAAATTGCAAGTCAATAATGTCTTTTTCGGTTAAGCTTGGAAAAGAAACATCTGTATGGGGTAAATTAAATCCTTTTTTTGATTTTAATGTTCCACCTGTAACAACGCTCGCTGTAACGTCTGTTTCATTTAAAACTGCCTCGATTTTTAATTCAATTTTACCATCATCAATAAGAATAAATTCTCCAGGTTTTACATCGTTTGCCAAATCAACATATCGGATACAAATCTTTTCAGCATTTCCAATCATTTCTTTGGATGTTAGCGTTAAGATTTGACCTTTTGTGATTTCTATTGCATCATTTTCAATAAGTCCAATTCTCAATTTAGGCCCTTGTAAATCTTGTAAAATACAAACGTCTGAATTCAACTCTTCGTTGATACTTCTGATGTGCTTTATGACTTCTAAATGGTCTGCATGGGATCCGTGGGATGAATTAATTCTGCAAACATCAACTCCTGCAAGAATGATGTTTTTTAACATCTCTCTTGAGCAAGTTGCCGGACCAATGGTGGCTACAATTTTAGTGCGGTTAAAATTCGATTTATACATAGAAGTCTTCAATAAATGATTTGTTGTTAAGGATGTTGTTGTAAAAGTGGGCTTTTTTTGGAATTAATTCAAAATTAAACTCAAAGATGTTATCGATGTCAGGATTTTTTTTGATGGATTCGATTGCCCTCTCGAAATAGTTGTAAATATCATCTCCATCGCAAATTAAGAAAAAATCAAACAAGGGCTTGGTTTGGAAAAAGTAAGCATGTGTGCCCTTGTTTTTAATTAGGTGCCATGTTAATTCTACATCTTCAAACGGATAATAGTAATGGCGGTGCTTACTCATTAACTTTTCTACACCTACTTTTTCCCAATCTAAATTTAAGGAAAAATTCATGTCAAAACTTTTGTTTATATGCCAAGCTAGGGTGTAATCAGGTAAAACGGTTTTGATGCCGGCAATCTTTGGGAAGGTACGCGAAAAATCAAAATCTAATTTGTCCATAATCGAAGCCATGCAAATATAGACAAATCAAAACTATTTAGGTTTGAATAATTGTTAAGATTTAGAAAATTATTTTATTTCTAAAACGCGGTTTACAGCGTCAAGAACTTTTGCAGGCGCTAGGTCCTTCATGCATGAAGCGCCTAGTTTGCAAGATCCTCTGTAAAAGCACTCGCAAGGTTTGTCAGGCATTACGATTTCACCTTTTCCGAACAAGTCGAATTCGTTGGGGTTAAATATGTTGTTCATCAAAACAATCTTCTTTTGTAAGCCTAATGTTAAGTGCATGCCCATGGTTACTTGGGTAACGATTAAATCGCATTGGTCAATTAAATTGATGAATTGAGACAATGAAAAATAGCCGAGGTACTTAGCATTGCTAGCTCCTTGAATGTTTTTGTTTCTTTGGTCTTCTTGTTCGCCTCCAAGCAACACCACTTCAAACCCTTGGGCAATAAGTGATTTTGCCAATTCTGCGAAATAAGTTTCTGGCCATAAGCGGGTAGTCCATCTATCGCCACAGCCTGTGTTTAAGCCTATAATTGTTTTGCTGCGGTCTAATTGCGGCCATTCAAAACCTTTATTGCTATGGTTGTCTAAAAGATAAGGCTCACCATCGTATACCAAGCCACACATTGCATAAATTTCCGTGCAATAATTCAACGTGTTTGCTTGACTTACATCATCGAATAATCCAGTATGGTATTTGTGAAAAGCCAAATCATTTATTGGCTGCGAAACATTGTCTTTGAGCGTATAGCCATATTTTTCTTTAGCTTTTACAACAGACAATAGAGCAGAAGCTTCTTTTTCTTTATCTAAATTTATGGCAATGTCAAATTCAGCATGCTGAAGGTACAGGGCAGACGCATAGTCGAATTTTAATATTTCATCAATTTTTCCTGAAGGCAAAATAGCAGGCGTCATTGTCAACCAAGTGATTTTGCAATTTGGATATAGTTTTTTGTATGTGCTAATGAGAGGTGTTGTTCTAATCACATCACCTATAGCCCCTAACTTAATAATTAATATGCGTTTGCTAATTTGTGTATAAGCAGGGCAATCGTTGCAATGGTAGCCATTTTCTTTGTGTGGCCCGCAAGGCAAATCGCCTTTAAAATGTAAACAATCTGAGTGGTAGATTTCCATATAGTAATAGGTGCAAAATAATAGTTTTTGAGACGAAATAAAAAATTGCAAAGAAATTCGGTCGAAAAAAAGTCATTTTTTCCTCCAAAAACAAACCTTTTGTCTTAAACTGCGTCTAATCATACAATAAGTTGTACGATTTTTGTTTATTTTTGTATTATAGTTCACTAATGTTTAGAAATAAAATTTTCTATGGTCTGATTTTGGTGTTTTCAATGTTTATTGAGAAACCTTTAAAGGCAACCCATCTTGTTGGTGGGTTCATTAGCTACGAATATGTTGGTACCTCAAGTTTTGGCGCTCGATACACTATTACCATAACGTCTTACAGAGATTGCAAACCCGGTTCAATTCCTTTTGAGCCTGTTATTGATGTTTGCGTTTTTCAAATTAGCGACAATAGATTGTATAAATCATACGCTTTTAACAGACAAAGTGTTGGAAAGGTTAAACCAATTGGAAGGACAGATTGTCCTGAGGCCACTCAAGTATGCTTAGAGAAGGCTGTCTATCAAAGGCAAATTGATTTGCCAACCAGTGCATTTGGTTATTTTGTTAAATGGGAAGTCTGCTGCAGAAATACACAAGTCAATTTGCGCGATGGTCAGGGCGGAACACCATATATTGGCCAGACTTATCAAACCATTATTCCTCCGACAAATGTCAAAAATAGCACAGCTTTTTTTACTGAGACCCCAGTGCCTTTTATCTGTATTAATGATACCACAGAAATTAATAACTATGCGGTAGACCCAGATGGGGATTCTTTGGTATACAAATTAGCGACACCTTGGGATGGAGCTTCCTCTGCAACCAATTATCCGGGTTGTGGTCCAGTGTATTCTCCGCCGGTTCCTATTGATCCAGCCGATTATCAATTGGGCTTTACAGGCAGTATCCCTTTTGGTGCAAATGGGTTGTGTCAGGTTAATTCTTCAAATGGTGTGGCGACACTTTTCGCAAGACAGGTTGGAAACTATGCGGTAGCTATCGATTTATATGAATATCGAAATGGGGTGCAGTTGAGTGTTACCCGTTTGGATTTACAAATATTGGTCATAAATTGTGGTATAAATACCAAGCCGAGTATTGCTACTAGCTCAAAGAAATATACAATTTTTGCTGGCGACAAGCTTTGTTTTAATGTCACAGGAAAAGACAAAGACAATCAAAATTTATCTTTGGATGGATTTGGCGATTTGCTAACAGGAGCCAACGGATTTGTTGGAAATAAAGCCACATTTGCTTCGGCTTCTGGGAATAGTTCAGTTTCATCTCAATTCTGCTGGCAAACGTCTTGTAACCAGTCTCGAAAAACCCCGTATACTTTTACTGCAAGGGTTGTTGATGATGGATGTCCGTCAAAATACAACTTAGTTAATATTGAAATTTTTATTAAACCTTTTACTGGCAAGGCATCTCTCTCAGGTCCTAACACTGCTTGCGAAGGTTCTAAAGGGCTTACATACAATATCAACACAACAGCGGACTCTTTGCCCGAACTTATTGGAATTACCCATCAAGTGATAGTTACCAATGGCGTTCTGGTATCCCAAAATATAAATCAAATTTTGGTCAATTGGAACCGTGGCGTTTTGTCTGGTAGTATTACGGTTCGTGCAGTCTCGAAATTTGGATGCCTCGGAGAACCTTTTACCTACAATGTGACATTGGTGCCTTCACCATCAAAACCGATCATTAAAAATATTGACACTGTATGTGAAAATTCAAGTGCAAACTACAGCACAAATTTGACAAGTGGATTTACCTATAAATGGTTTGTGTCAAATGGAAGTATTTTTGGATCAAGCACAAATAATTCAGTTTCTATCGTTTGGGGTGCGCCTGGTAAGGCAAATGCTTACTTGGTTCAATACAATCAGAATGGATGTCCGAGTGATACCGCGCTTATTGATGTTTGGATTTCAAAACCACTTGCACCAAATATTACAGGCAAGCAATCAATTTGTCCGAATGCAAGTGGATTGATTTATACCGTAACAACGGCTTCTAAAGGAAGTTCATTTAAGTGGTTTGTTGCCGGTGGAGTCATTGTTGGAAGCTCAAATAGCAATTCTATCACAATAAATTGGGGCAATCCAGGAACAGGATTTGTCAAAGTAATTGAAACCAATCGTTTTGGCTGTCTCAGTGATACTGGGTTTTATCCTGTTACAAAATCGTATAATTTGAATGCCGATTTTATACAAGGAGATACCGACGTATGTGAATTAACGAAAGCGCAAGTTTTTAAAGTTATTTACGCGCCTAACACCACTTATAATTGGACTGTTAGTGGAGGAACTATCATAAGCGGTCAGGGTACAAATTCAATATTGGTTGATTGGGGATTAAGTGGATTGGGTTCGGTAGCCATGTATCAAACCAGTTTTGATTCTGTTAACCAAAAGGCATGTGTAAGTAACCTCGTTAGCCGAATTGTAAATATTAGACCCTATCCAACAGCCAACATAATTAATGGAGTTTTGGAAGTTTGTCAATTTTCTAAGGCAGGGGTATATTCTGTCAATGGCTTGCCTGATTCTAAATATGTTTGGATGGTTAATGGCGATACCAATAGCATTAAAGGGCAAGGCACAAGTTCTATTGTATTTGATTACGGTAAAGAAGGAACTTTTAATTTAGAAGTCATAGAAACAAGCGAATACGGCTGTTCTGGGCCTAGTTTAAAAATACAAGTTATAGTTCATCCAAAACCAAGGACCAGTCCTATACTTGGTGATAGTATTATTTGTTCACCAAATTTATTAAACTACAATTATTCTGTTACAGGATTCAATACTTCAAAATTTTATTGGACAGTAAATGGAGGTGCCCCGAAAGCTATAAATAATTTACCAAGTATTGATATTGATTGGAATGGACAGCAGTACAATAAATTGAAGGTCGTAGAAGTTTCTGATTTTGGCTGTATTGGCGATACTATGCGCCTAGAGGTATTCTACGACAATCCGTATTTGTATTTAAATTATATAACGGTAAATCCACCGCCTAGGGCTGATGATGGCGTGGATGTGTTTTGGTCATTGCGCAATGCCCCAAAATACAACAACCAATTTTTCATAGAGAAGCGTGTGGCAGGATCTGGCGGTGTATTTAATACTGTAGGTACTGTAAGTGGGTCATCGGTTAGTTTTAACGATTTCAATACCATGAATGATTCCAATGCTTGGGAGTATCGTGTTAAAGGTTTTGATTTGTGTGGTAAGCCATTTTATACCTCTTTTCACACCAATATTTTATTGAAAGGACAGAAGCTAGGCGGATATGACATTAGCATGCAATATACGCCATATTTGGGTTGGGGTTCTGGTACCATAAAATACGATTTGTACCGCTATTTGAAAAACACTGGTCAATATGAACTTTTTGAACCCAATATGAATACCTTTAATCTCTCGTATTCAAATGGTTTGGAGTACTACACACAATGTTACAGGGTTAGAGGCACAAAAGTTGGAACGGATACAGTTACCTGGAGCAATGAAGTTTGTTTTAACTTCGACCCTGTTATTTTTATACCCAATGCGTTTTCGCCCAATGACGATGATTACAACGATGCGTTTGGCGCTCAAGGAGGGGCTTTAAAGTCTGTAGAATTGCACATTTACAACAGATGGGGAGAGCAGTTGTTTGTAGGTAAAAATATTAAGGATACCTGGGATGGGACATACAAGGGCAGGGCTCAGCCGCAAGACGTTTACATGTATTATTGTTATTATTACGGTTTTGATGGCCGAAAATATTCTACCAAAGGTACGATTACCTTGATCCGTTAAGTTTGTACTGGCTGATAAAATTCAGTAATTTTTAATTAAAGTTTTGTGGGATTTTTTTACGAGATTTGCATCATATATTATGGCAATAATTATAACCGACGAATGTATTAACTGTGGGGCTTGTGAGCCTGAATGTCCCAACAATGCAATTTATGAAAGTGGCGTTGAGTGGAGAATAAAAGACGGCACCAGCGTTGAAGGAACCTATCAATTGAACGATGGTTCTTCAGTAGATGTTGACCATAAATTTGCGCCAATTAGCAGTGAAGTTTATTACATTGTTCCAGACAAATGTACAGAATGTATGGGCTTTCACGAGGAGCCACAATGCGCTGCAGTGTGTCCTGTAGATTGTTGTATACCTGATCCTGATAGAGTTGAAGCCGAGGAGGTTTTGCTTGATAGAAAATCTAGATTGCACATCTAATGTCTAAGAAGGGCACTTGTCTTCAATCATTTATTCCAATTCGAAGTGCGGAGAGTCCCGCATCTGAAATGGTAAGCAGTTTGATTTTTGGTGAGTCGTATACTGTGCTTGATTCGGAGAAAGGCTTTCTAAAGATTGTCTGTGATTTTGATGCCTATGAGGGGTGGATTAGCGAAAACACATATTATGAATATACCGTTTATGATTCGATCAATGAATTTGCATTTTTAGAGGCAAAGGGTGATCACCATATTTTATTTATTCCATGTGGTGCACATATTCCATCTGAGGGCAATATTTTAATAGATGGTGTTTCATTTTCAATTGACCGAAAATTAAAAACCTACCACCATTTACCCATATCAATTCGAATTCAAAAATTAGCGACATCTTTTGTTAATATGCCCTACTTATGGGGAGGGAGAAGCTTTATGGGTATAGATTGTTCGGGGTTTGTGCAAGTGGTATTTAAGGCCAGTGGTTTCAATTTGCCAAGAGACACATCCAAACAAATTGAGTCAGGAACTTCTGTAAATATTAATGAAGCTAAAGCCTGTGATTTGGTGTTTTTCTCAAATCTAGATTCTGAAAAAGTTTCACATGTTGGTTTGTTGTTAGACAAATCAAAAATTGTTCATTCGAGTGGTAAAGTAAGAATAGATAATTTTACTCCAGAAGGCATTATACAAGATGGTAAATTAATTTATAATACCATTTCAATCAGAAGAATCTTATAATATGCCAATAGATCCGCATTGGAAACGCAAAAGCAAAGACAAGCAAAAACAGTTTAAACGCTATTTAGATCGGGCCAATCCCTCTAAATTAATTCGTGAACTTCCGGCATTGCATGAAGAAGCTTTTTCGAAAATAGATTGCTTGGACTGTGCCAATTGTTGTAAAAACCATAGCCCAACATTTAAGGCAACCGACATCAAGAGAATTAGTAAATATTTGGGATTGAAAGAAGCTGATTTTGTAGACACTTATTTGAAACTAGATGAAGAGAATGATTTTGTAGTGAAGCAATCGCCTTGTGCTTTTCTAAATGAGGACAATTCATGTCATATATATGATGTTCGTCCTTCGGATTGCTCTCGTTATCCTTATACCGATGAAGATGTTTTTATTAAACGCAAGGCACTAACAATGGCGAATTCAATGGTTTGTCCAGCTGTTTTCCATATTCTAGAAAAAATATCCGCGATTGATTAACTTTGCAGCAATGAAGATTGACTGCCATGCGCATATAATGCCCGCTAAGTGGCCAGATTTAAAATACAAATTTGGTTATGGAGGGTTTATACATTTAGTACACGACGAAAAAACCAAAACCGCAGATATGATGCGCGATGATGGGAAGTTTTTCAGAAAGGTTGAAGAAAATTGTTTCAATCCTGAAGCCATACTTTGGGATATGTCTGCCAATAACGTAGACAAAATGGTTTTGTGTACGGTTCCAGTATTGTTTAATTATTGGGCGAAACCAAAAGATGGGGCATGGTGGGCTACTTTTCTGAATGAGCATATTGCTGAAGTTCAAAATAATTATTCAGATAAATTTATTGCCTTGGGGACCTTGCCGATGCAAGACATAGAGCTTTCAATTATAGAATTGCAACGCTTGAAAAGTATGGGTGTAAGAGGTGTTCAAATAGGTTCAAATATAAATAAAGTCAATTTGGATGATGAGCGTTTTCTTCCTTTGTATGAAGCGATGGAGAGTTTGGATATGGCTTTGTTTGTTCACCCTTGGGAAATGATGGGCGAAGAGTATACTCAGAAATTTTGGTTGCCTTGGTTGGTGGGAATGCCCGCTGAAACCAGCCGCGCCATTTGCAGTATGATATTTGGAGGTGTTTTTGACAAATACCCTAATTTGAGGGTAATGTTTGCCCATGCGGGTGGATCCTTTCCTTTTACCCTTGGTCGTATCGCGCACGGTTGGGCGGTTAGACCTGATTTGGTTAATTTGAACGACGTTAGAAATCCCAAAGATTATGTTGGTAAATTTTGGGTAGATGGTATAACACATGATCAAAAATCATTTGAGTATTTATTGGATTTATTTGGAGCGGATAAAATTTGTTATGGAACCGATTATCCTTTTCCATTGGGCGACCTAGAGCATGGTAAATTTATAGAGGAGAATCCAAGAATTTCAGAGTTAGATAAAACCAAGATTTTTAGTGAGTCGGTTAAGACATTTTTAAAATTATAAGTATCAAAGACAGCATACTCATATCGAGCAGTTCGAATGCAAGGTTCAAGTTTCTTCAAAGTTTGGAGAAGTCTAGAACACGCAGACAACTAAGCCTTACAGCAGTTGAGGGTATTAAAGAAATTGAAATGGCCTTAGAGTCAAAAATGCAATTTCATTCGTTGTTTTTTGTGAAAGAACTTGCCAATTATGAATTTATACAAGAGATTGTAAGCGCCAATCCTAAAATGGAGCTTTTTGAAATCAGTTCTGATTTGTTTTCTAAAACCGCTTATAGGGAATCAACAGGCGGTTTGGTCGCGGTTATCCATACAGCTGAAAATAAAATAAGTTCATTTACGCCAAATAAAAATCCACTTGTGTTGGTGATAGATGGCGTTGAAAAGCCAGGTAATCTAGGGGCTATTTTGCGTACTGCTGATGCCGCTGCAATTGATGCTGTTATTTGCAGCGACTTGCCAGGGGATTTGTACAATCCAAATACAATAAGGGCAAGTCTTGGTACAGTTTTTACCGTGCCGGTATATGTTGGAAAGGGCGATAAGGTTCGTGCATGGTTGAAAAGCAATCATTTTAAAACCTACTGCACCAACTTGCATTTGTCGCACGATTATGATGTAGAAGATTATAAAGGTGCCTGTGCAATTGTTGTAGGCACGGAAGCAACAGGCGTTACGGAAGAATGGATACAATTTGCAGATCAAAATGTCAAGATTCCTATGCTGGGCAAAATAGACAGCATGAATGTATCAGTTGCAAGTGCCATTATGCTGTTTGAGGCTAAGAGGCAAAGAAAATAATTACATTTGAGCACCTTAAAAGGATTGCCATACAGGGAGACAAGAAAGACGACCCATTTTCAGAACCCACTCCAGTGAGTAATAGTATACAAAACGGATTTGGTGTTTTCGGAGGGATTAATGAAATGAAGTTTAGAATTCAATTCTAAACAAACCCTAAAAACTATTCGAAAGACTTCGCTAAATCGAGCAATACGCCTTCTGCAAATGGTTTGCCCATTAACTGTATGCCAATAGGCATATTATTCTCTGAGTGGCTGCTATAAGGAATTGAAAGTCCAGGTATGCCAGCTAGGTTTGCTTGTACGGTAAACAAATCGGCCAAATACATAGCAATAGGGTCACTTGATTTTTCGCCAATTTTAAAAGCCACTGTGCTGGTGGTAGGGGTTACGATAACATCAAAGTTTTTGAAGATGTCCAAAGTCTTTTGACGGATGAGTTGTCTAACTTTTTGTGCTTTGGTATAATAGGCATCGTAGAAATCGCTGCTTAGTACAAAAGTGCCTAACATGATTCTTCGTTTTACTTCAGGACCAAATCCCTCGGTTCTTGATTTTTTGAATGTGCTTTCAAGGTCCGTCGCATTAGGGCTTCTATAGCCATAAGTAAGACCAGAAAAACGGCTTAGATTGCTGCTCGCTTCAGCGGTTGTAAGTACTTGGTAGCAAGGCACCATTTGGTCTAAGTATGGGAAATCAATACCTTCAACGGTATGGCCTTTTGATTTAAGTTCATTGATAAACTGCTCTGTTTGCGATTTTATTTCAGAATCCAATCCAGGGTGTTGCAAACAGTCTTTGATGTAGGCAATTTTTAGAGGCTTCTGACTTGACTCTGAATGGTATTGGTATGCTTTATGGGCATACATGGTTGCATC
The DNA here is from genome assembly GCA_947451105.1 of Bacteroidota bacterium. Classification (GTDB taxonomy): domain Bacteria; phylum Bacteroidota; class Bacteroidia; order NS11-12g; family UBA955; genus JABMMZ01. Next base: position 35,292 of record CANFXY010000009.1, read on the forward strand.
GTGTTCATCGGCACCACTGATCACTTCCATAATTGCTTGCATGTCTGAAACTGAGGAAGTAAAAGGACCGATTTGATCGAAGCTGCTAGCAAAAGCTATTAGGCCCCAACGGCTAATGGTTCCATACGTTGGATACAAGCCATAGGTTCCAGTAAATGCGGCTGGTTGACGGATAGAACCGCCTGTGTCACTGCCTAGAGACAATAAACACATGTCTGCTTGCACTGCAACTGCACTTCCGCCGCTGCTTCCGCCTGGAACGCGGGTTTGGTCTAATGCATTCAGCACAGGGCCAAATGCTGAGTTTTCATTGCTTGCGCCCATTGCAAATTCATCGCAATTGGTTCTGGCGATAATGATAGCATCTTCAGCAAGAAGTCTCTCGACCACAGTTGAAGAGTATAAAGATTTGAAACCGCTTAAAATTTTTGAAGATGCAGATGAAGCATGGCCTTGGTATACAATATTGTCTTTTATTGCAATGACCATCCCAGCCAATTTGCCTGCTGTTTTTGCTTCTACTTTAGCTTGAATTTCGGAAGCTTTTTGTTTGGCCTCGTCTGAGAATACTTCTAAAATGGCATTTAGATTTTTATGCTCATCTATTTTAGATAAGTAGTAATCTACAAGTTGGGGTAATGAAAGCTTGGATTCAGAAATTTCTTTTTGAATTTCCTTCAAAGAAGAAAAGCGTTTTTTCATTGAGGGACCAAACTATTTAGTTTCTTCAGTATCGTTTTTAGGTTTTTCGTTTAAACCTTTTTCGATTTGACCTTTAACGTTGTTCTTAGCGTCATTGAATTCGCGAATTCCTGAGCCTAAACCTCTCATTAATTCAGGGATTTTTTTGCCACCAAAGA
>CANFXY010000010.1 GCA_947451105.1 Bacteroidota bacterium
CGGGCAATCTTTCAAAAGGACTGCAAAAGTAAAATTAGATTTTCTTTTTACCAAAAAAATATCAAAGAAGCTTCAAAAAAATGTTTATTGAGTCTATTTACCCCGTTATCTTTGCATCGTTTTCCAAACAAAGTTCATGAAAAAATTTAACAGAACCCTCGTAACAGCAGCACTTCCCTACGCAAATGGTCCAAAGCACATAGGTCACTTGGCAGGTGCTTATTTGCCAGCAGATATTTATACAAGATTCTTAAGAAATAGGGGTGAAGAGGTGCTTTTTGTCTGTGGAAGCGATGAACATGGAACAGCAATACCCATTGAAGCGCAGAAAGAAAATACAAATCCTCAAGCTATTATTGACCGCTACCATGCGCTTTTAAAGTCAAATTTTGAGAAGTTTGGAATCGCTTTTGACGTTTACCACCGAACCAGCGACAGAACCCACCATGAAACTGCTTCTGATTTCTTCTTAACCATGTATGAGAAGGGATTGTTCACAGAAGAAACCACAGAGCAATTTTTTGATGAAGAAAAACAAACATTTTTGGCTGACAGATACATAAAAGGCACTTGTCCCAATTGTAGTTCACCCAATGCTTATGGCGACCAATGCGAGAAATGCGGAAAATCATTAAGTCCTAATGAATTGATTAATCCTGTTTCTACTTTAAGTGATAAGGCACCTATACTTAGAACCACCAAACATTGGTATTTGCCTTTGCAAAATTATGAGCCTTGGTTAAAACAATGGCTGTTAGAAGAACACAAAGCAGATTGGAAAATTAACGTTTATGGACAAAGTAAGAGCTGGATTGATGGTGGGTTATCACCAAGAGCCATGACCCGCGATTTAGAATGGGGCGTAAAAGTGCCTTTAGAAAACGCTGAAGGGAAAGTTCTATATGTATGGTTTGATGCACCAATTGGTTATATTTCAGCAACTAAGAAATTTTTTGAAGAATTAGAATCACAAAAAATAGAGTTTTCGTATCCTGATAATTCTGTAATAAAATCAGGGAATAAAGATGATTGGAAAAAATGGTGGCAAGACAAAAGCACCCGTTTATTGCATTTCATAGGAAAGGATAATATTGTTTTTCATTGCATCATATTTCCAGTTATGCTGCACGCAGAGGGCGAATATATTGTTCCAGATAATGTGCCGGCCAACGAATTCTTAAATTTAGAGGGCGATAAGATGAGTACCAGTAGGAAGTGGAGTGTTGAAATGGTCGACTATTTCGAATCCTTTCCCGGAAAAGAGGATGTCCTTAGGTATATGCTGACTTCTATCGCTCCTGAAACTAAGGATGCTGATTTTAGTTGGAAAGATTTTCAAACGCGTAACAACAGTGAATTGGTTGCAATTTTGGGAAATTTTGTAAATAGGGTTATGGTGCTTTCTCATAAATTCTACAATGGAGAAGTGCCTGAAAATATTAAACCAAATCAAAAAGAGAAGGATTTAATAGCGGAAATAGAAAGATGTCAAATTGCTATTGAAGCCAATATCAGAGATTTTAAATTCAGAGAAGCCTTATTTGAATTAATGAATATGGCTAGAGCGGGCAATAAATACCTAGCAGATAATGAACCTTGGAAGACGATTAAAATTGATGCTGACCATACTGCCACAATTATGTTCCACGCAATACAAGTATGTGCTCATTTGTCTTGGTGGATGAATCCATTTATACCATTTAGTGCAAGCAAATTATGCGAAATATTAAATTTCAATAAGGATAATTATACATTCAGCAATTTTGAGCAGGTTCCAGTTAAACACCAATTAGGTGAAGCGATACATTTGTTTAGCAACATTGAAGATGATGTAATTCAAGTGCAATTGGATAAATTGATGGCCACTAAAAATGCCATTGCGAATGCCGAGGCTTTAAATACTCCTGAAAAGAAGGATATTGAACCCGCTAAAGCAAGTATTCAATTTGATGACTTTATTAAAATGGACCTAAGAGTAGGAACTGTTTTGAGCGCAGAGAAAGTTAAAAAGGCAGATAAATTATTGATGTTGCAAGTTGATTTGGGATTCGAAACCCGCACTATCGTTTCAGGAATAGCGTTGCATTTTGAACCAGAAACTTTAGTAGGTAAACAAGTTTGTGTTTTAGCCAATTTAGAACCAAGAACAATTAAAGGTATTGAATCTAAAGGTATGATATTAATGGCTGAGAATGCTGATGGAAAATTGCATTTGATGTCTCCAGATTCAATAATCAACCCAGGATCTTCAATTGCTTAATTCAAGAGGTCTTTAATTAAGGCTTTGATCAATAATATATATCATAACTGCAACAGCAGCAGCTCCTAATTCGAGCTCTCTTTTATTGACGTTTTCAAAGACATCTGTCTCCGCATGGTGTACATCAAAATATCTTTGCGAATCTGGATGCAAACCAGCAAACTCAATGTTAGAGAAAACTTTTTTCAATGGAGAAATATCAACGCCTCCTCCTCCGTGTTCCAAAGCTGCTATTTGGTATTGTTCCAAAAGAGGCAAGTAGTTCAGAGCTGCTTGGAATAAAGTAGAATCAAGTCCAAATCCTCTTGGGCTAAATCCACCGCGGTCGCTTTCCAAAGCTGCAATGTGCAACTCTTTTTTTGCATCAGCTACGCGAGCGTATTCGTTGCCACCTCTGACGCCGTTTTCTTCATTCATCCAAAAAACACAGCGCAAGGTATGTTTTGGTGTATAGCCAATGGCTTTCAATAATCTTAATGCCTCAAATGCGTGCATGCATCCTGCGCCATCGTCATGTGCACCTTCTCCCTGATCCCAACTGTCAAAATGACCACCAAAAACAATTATTTTATTTGGATACAATTGTCCATTGGTTTGCGCAATAACATTTGCACTTTGCCTATCAGGAAGCATTTGACAATTAAAATCTATTGATATGGTTGCATTAGGATCATTCAAACTTATGTAATGGAGTAAATCTGCTGCAGCAGTTGCAACAGCTATCATTGGTATTGGATTAATGTTTTTACTGTATCCAGTTACGCCTGTATGTGGATGTAGGTCACATCGATTTGAAACACTTCGAACAAGAACTGCTAAAGCACCATAAGGGGAACACCAATCTGCTCCTTGAACCCGTTGGTTGACACATGACCCGTAGGCACTGAAAGTGCTTATTTGGGTTTCATCCATAGGCCTATTAAGCAGTACAAATTTATTTTTAAGTAAGCCAAGTTGACCTAAACTATCCAAAGTTTTTTTATTGTCAATAGAGACAACTTGAGCCGTATGTTTTCCACCTACCGAACCACCTAAAGCGACTGCAGGCAAAGAAATCCACTCTGTATTTTTAAAATCTGATTCTAAAAAAGATTCACATTCAAATTCGCTAGCCGGGGATTTAGGGTAAGCTAATTTTGTGATCTGATATGCCAGCTCCTTTTTGCCATTTTGGGTTGATAATATTTTTTGGAGCAATTCACTTTTCAAAAGCAATTCTCCTTTATTGCCTCTTTCCCACCTTGGGACCATTACACCTTGGGTATCTACACGGTCAAATTGATAAGATTTTAACATCTGATAGGCCCAATTGACGCCTTTCTCAGCCGCATCACTGCCACTTAGTCGGGCACCGATTGTTTTACATAATTCACCCAATCGAGGATAAGCATGACCTTGGGTAAGTGCAAGATTATATATTTCTTTAAAAATTAAACTGTCATTTTTTGAATAAGTCGTTTTAGTGGCTTGTCCATAAAAAGGAATAATTCCAAAGAAAGTAATTACAAATAGTAAAATCAGTCGCAGCATAGCCCGCAATTTATTTTAAATTAATAGGAACTCAAAATTGAATTTATCCATTAAAAGCTTTCATTTTTTTTCATTTATTTAATTAAAGGATCAATCGAATAATAGGTTTTCTTAGAAATTTTAAATTAATAGATTAGTTTTGCAACCCTAAATTGGCCCTTTAGTTCAATGGATAGAATAGATGTTTCCTAAACATTTGATTCAGGTTCGACTCCTGGAGGGGCTACCGTGTAGCAGAAAAACCCTGAAACGAAATTTCGGGGTTTTTCATTTTATTTGGTCAGGGTTTTACGCATACACGGTTGCCACGTACCGTGAATGGAGCGCAGCGGAATTCTCTGGTACTGTGGCTACTTATCAATATAAATACAGTTCATAAAGTTCGATATTTCTCCTATTCGGTCTACAAAAACGAGAGTGAGAATGGGAGCGAAAGCGGACATTACTACTCTCTTTTTTTCTTCACCCAGTCCCGTAACGTGCGACAAAGGAGCTCTGTTACTGGGAACTCATTTTCACACTTTCACCCCATATCGTGACAGAACGACCTGCCCTGTGTTGTATTCGCGGCTTTGAGCGAATTCTGACATGGGGAGTGGAGTCTCTGATATGGGGCACATTCACTCTAAAAGGTTCCGTCTCAAAGCGAATGTAAAAGAATGATTCCTAATCATTCTTACATTCAAAAGATTATTTACTTAGCTATCTCAGCAATAATCCTCAAAGGCGCTCCAGATCCTCCACCTATTTTCATAGGCAACGCTGTAACATAAATTCCTTTTAGAGGAAGTTTGTCTAGTTGTGCTAAATTTTCAAAAGCTGGAATGTTCTTCCCCAAAAATATTTGATGGGTTTTAAATTCAGTAGATTGTCCATAATCTATGCTTGCGACATCTATTCCTACCGCTTTGACGCTTCTATTGTCAACCAACCATTGGGCTGTTTTAGGGTCTATTGCTGGAAAATGTAGAAAAGGTATTGCAGTGTCGCCCTTGAGCTCGGTGCCAAAATATTCTTTTCTATTGGGATAAAATTTACCATAACCCGTTCTAAAAAGGATTATAATGTCTTTAGGCAATTCTCCATTTGTTTTTTCCCAAGCATTAATGTCCTCTATTGAGATTAAATAATCTCTATTAGCCAGTGCATTTTTTGAGACATCTATTACAATCGCTTCTCCGCAAAGATTATTTAAGGGAATTTGTTCAACACTTTGCTTGCCTTCGGCGAAATGAATTGGGGCATCTAAATGGGTTCCACCGTGTTCAGGTGTGCATATTTTATATGAAGAATAGAAGTAACCCTTTTTAGTCTTTCCTTTGAAGTCAAGAATGTGTTCAAATCCTGAACTATTATTTGGCCAAAAAAGTGTTGTAGAGTCCAAAGTATAGGTTAGGTCAACCAATGTTGAATTTTTCTTACCCTGATTATTAGAACAAGATGCAAAAAGAAAAATTGATATAATAGATAGTAATCTCATTTTTATAAATATGGTGCAAATATAAAATTTCAATTTTAAAATTAATTATCAATGATCCATTTGTTTGTCTTTAATTTGTATTGGTGAAATCGAATCTACTTTTAATTTTAATGTCATCAACTCTGAGTTTGTTTGCAGATTCAAATCCAATTAGATTGGCCGGATTTGCACAAGGAACTACCTATCATATTACTTATTATGATTCATTAAATAGAAATTTTAATAAAGAAATTGATAGTTTGTTATTAGAATTTGATTTTTCAGTTTCCACGTATAATTCTAAGTCATTAATTACACAATTCAATACGTCAAAAAGGGGATGTAAGATGGACAAATATTTCAAGGCTTGCATGTTCAAAGCAATTGAAATTTGGAAGCTGACCGATGCTGCATTTGATCCAACCGTATACCCATTGGTAAATGCTTGGGGTTTTGGACCTGAGAAAAAATCAAAATTGGATTCTAGTCAGATTTTACAAATATTAACTTATGTAGGATTAGATAAGATAATAATTAAAGGCGATTCACTTATAAAAAAGGATTCAAGAGTTGGATTGGATTTCAATGCATTTGCTCAAGGTTATTCGGTTGATGTGGTATCTGAATATTTATTAAAAAAAGGGATACAAAATTCATTGGTTGAAATTGGTGGTGAAGTATATGCTAGAAATTGTAAATTAAATGGACAAAAATGGACAGTAGGTATTGAAATGCCGTATGAGAATAAAGATTCAATAAATCCTTTGAAAGCGATTGCTAGTTTATCTAATCTGGCATTATCTACTTCTGGAAATTACAGACGTTTTTATTACAGCAATGGTGTTAAGTATGTTCACCACATCAATCCCAAGACAGGGTATCCAACTACGAATAACTTATTAAGTGCTTCCGTATTTGCGCAAGATTGCATCACAACAGACGCAAGTGCTACAGGTCTATTGGTACTTGGATTAGAAAAATCTATTGAGTACTTAAAAAAGCATCAGGAAATAGATGCTTATTTGATTTATAGCGATAATGAAGGTGTACTGAAAATATTTAAAACGAATGGTTTGTCAACTATTGTTAGTGAACTTTAATTACTTTGATAAAAGCAGTTTGTAGTTTGAGCTTGCAGCTCCGTTGTAAACCATTACTATATACATGCCATTCGGCAACTTGCTCATATCAATATTTTCTGTTCCCTCCATTTCTTGGTTAATGTCTATTTCATAAACATCTTGCCCCAGGAGGTTAACAACTTTTATTTTAGTCGCTTGGCTGTAATCAACAGTAAAAATACCATTTGTTGGATTAGGATATACATCTATTAAAGGTTTTTCAGCTATGCTGTTAACACTTGATGAGCCTGGAGCCCAATCTATTGTCATACTTTTAAAATCTGCATCATCCGCAGGAGTTAAATGCACAGCATTAGGTCCCTTTGTGAATGTGTAAGATCTTGTTGTAGTCCCTGTGGTCCCATGGTTCCAAGTTTCTTGAATGGTAATTTTATATACGCCATCGGCTACAATTGATCCATTCAATGTGCCATTTACACCTCTGCCATCCCAAACAATAGTGTGTGTTGTGAAGTTGCCCAAAGTTGCTCCTGTTGTTGCATCTGTAACATTACAAGTAGATAGCAAGCAATTGGTTGCAGATCCGCCTGAATTTACAGCCCATGTTGGAAGATGATCTTTGGTCTTAGAACCTGCATTTCTCATTTTAGTTTTCACAAATAGCCCAGCATCCGTCTGTATCCATACGGCAATTGCGTTTTGAGTGCCCGAATAACCAGGACTTTTGGTGACAGCGGTAAATGTAAATGTTAATGTTCCTGCTGTTTGAGCAATTGAGGGTGAAATGAAACCTAACAGTATAAAAAGTAAAGTAATTGTCTTACGCATTTATTAATCTTATAATTGTCGCGCAAATACGTAAAATAATAAGATTTAACCAAATTCAAGGGTTTAATCTCTCAAGATTTTTCTAAAAGAGCTGAATAAAGGTGTAAAAAGGATCATTCAATATTATTTTATATTCCAAATTGCATTTTTCAAACTTGCTCAATTGTTCATTAAGAATAAGTAAATAACCCTTAAAATCGGCTAATGCTGCATGGTCAATATTTTCAATATTATACCCTTTTGTTTGATTATAAATATTTTTATAAAATACCAAGGGATAATTATAACCTAATGGTTCATAAATACTAAATTTTTTTAATTGAGGATTTGAGTTTTCTATTCTTTTAAATGCATATCCATACATTACTTGAGCAGATGTCTCATCATTGTCCAGCGTTTTTTTGATGATGCTTTGATAAGGTTCGTAAAATAAATACGAAAATAGCAAAAGGAATATAAAAGCAATTTTGATTCTACTCATGCTTAATGACAGAAAAATTAATTCAAATAGCTTATAGAAAGCCATTGCTATTATAATTGCACACAAAGGTATTAACAGAAGATCATACCAAACATTGCTTGACCCATTTGATATTATGGTGTAAAATAAAATTATTTGAATGGATATGAAAATTGCCAAGTGTCTCAGCGTTTTTTGGTAACAAGTGACAACGATAACGAATGAGGGGAAAATGAAGGGGAACCAATATTTAAATTGCCAATCTTTGAGCTCTCGGCAATAAAACCAAAAATCGGTTTGACTGTATTGGTAACGGTCTGATTTGTTTAAATATCTTGGAAAAAGCTCATTATGCCAAACAGCTTTCAAATACCCTGGTTCGGCTATTTCCCTGCTAATATAAAATCCCAAAATTACAACGAAGGAAATACCCATTCCATACCAAAAACGAGGGTTTTTGAGCGTTCTTATAGTTAAATTATTATAAATAGAATAAATAAAAATGCCAGGTAGAATTAATAAAACAACAATACTCTTTGTGAACACAGCAAGTGTAAAAAATAGAAAGAAATTATTTAAAAAGCTATCTTTTGATGTTTCAAAGTATTGGAAAATATTAAATAATGCCAAAATCGTAAAAAAAATGATTAGGGCATCATGGTCGCCAGTTCTAGCTGCATGTTCATGCATATAGCCCCAACTGGTAATGACTATAAATGCTGCGATAATCCCTATGATTGATAATTTGAAATGCTTGTTAAACCAAAAAATCAAAAATAAACACATTCCAAATGTTGCTAATGCAGAAGGCAATCTCACGGCCAGTTCATTGTACCCAAATACTTTAAATCCTATTGCTTGACACCACACCAATAGAGGTGGTTTGGTTTCCCATAAATCAGCTTGATATTTATACGTTTTTATTAAGAGGTTACCAGTTTGAGACATTTCAAATGCATTGATTGCATTTCTAGCTTCATCCCATTCTCTAAGTGGCTTGCTGTCGAGGTGCAAGAAAATAGGCGCAGCAATACAGGCACCAATAAGTAAAATCCAAATGTACTTATATGGTTTTGAACTTAAAATTAGGTCTTTACTCGCTGACATAAATTCTTTTAACCCTTTGAGAAATTGATGTTAGTATTTCATATGGAATGGTGTTTAATTGATCTGCTACCTTGTCAATTGGGAAATCTTTTCCAAAAATTATAGCCTCATCGCCTGATTTACATTCAATATTACTGACATCAACCATGCACATATCCATACAAATATTGCCTGCAATAGGGGCGAATTGATTATTGATATAAAGACCGCCAACACCATTGCTTAATGAGCGATTTAATCCATCAGCGTACCCAAGTGCTAATACAGCTATTTTTCGCTCAGTTTCTGAAATCGATTTTCTTGAATAACCAATACTATCATTGGCATGAACGGTTTTGATTTGAGAAATATGGGTCTTAAGTGTGAATACTGGTTCTAGTAAGTTGCCAAATAATTTACTTGGGTCAATTCCATAAAGACCAATTCCCAATCGCACCATATCAAGATCCTTTTGTTCAAATCTAAGTGCTGCTGCTGTATTGCTAATGTGTTTTATGGTTTTATACCCAATTGACGACTCAATCTTTTTTGCTATGTTGTTAAATGTGCTTATTTGAAATCTTGTGAATTCATCAAATATAGCGTCATCACTGCCGGATAAGTGTGAAAATATTGAAGCAATTTTCAAGTTTTTACCCAGTGAAATAACTTCAATTAACGCATCAATTTCATTTTCTAGATAGCCCAATCTGTGCATGCCTGTGTCAATTTCAATATGAATTTTTAAGACAGAATTACTATCTTGTTTGCTGTATTTATCTAAAAATTCATTGCTAAATACAACAGGCTCTAAATTGTATTCTATGAGTTGTTCAAGGGCATCAATATCAGAGTTCATAACCATGATAGGCGTATTTATTCCTGATTGCCTCAATGCTACACCTTCATCAATATATGCAACAGCTAAGTAGTCAACTTTATTTTGTAATAGTTTAGCAATCTCATATGAACCACTACCATATGCAAATGCCTTTACCATAGCCATGACCTTAATGTCTTTAGGCATTTTGTTTTTAATTGCATCAAGGTTTTTTAATGCAGCACTGAGATTGATTTCTAAAACGGTACCATGATTCTCCTGCTCTAATTTTTTAACTAATTTTTCAAATTCAAACTTTCTTGCTCCTTTAATTAAGATGCTTTCCTCATGGAATTTTAAATGGTAGAAATTATCAAGAAAGGCTTGCGTATTTGAATAAAAATCAGTCTCAAAATATGGTTCAAAGATTTCTTTGTTTGCCAAGTATTCTGGCCCAATTCCAATTATTCTTTTTATGTTTTTATCAAGTAATAAGCTTTTTACTTGTTTGTACAATATTGATGAAGGAAGTCCACTGCCCTCTATATCTGATAGTATTACAGTAGTTTTAGGGTGTATTGATTGTTGTTTTAAGAATGATAATGCGTTGCTTAAAGCATTTACATCATTGCTATAACTATCATTCACCAAAATACATGAATGAATTCCTTTTTTCAATTCCATCCGCATGCTGATGGGTTTTAAAATTTGGAATTTTTCGACTTCAAATTTTCCTAAAGACAAGCAAATTAGACAACAAAGACAGGCATTTTCTATAGAAGCCTCATCGGAAAAAGGAATTGAAAAATTAATACTAGCTCCATTATATATGCAAGTAATATTGGTGCTAGATTGGCTAATCTTTCTTTCAATGATATTTAAATTCGCTTTAGGTTCATTATATCCAAATGTGATTGCTTTTTCCTTTAATAAATTAACTACGGAGTTGTTAAATTCTGTGTAGACATGGTCACAGTTTTTAAACAACTTTATTTTCTCCTTTAGTTTTTGTTCAGGAGAATCAAATCCTTCATTGTGTGCAGTACCTAAATGTGTTAATACACCAATGTTGGCTTGAATTATATTGGATAAATTATCCATTTCATCTACTGTAGAAATACCAGCTTCAAAAATCCCTAATGTATGGTCATTTTTTAACTGCCAAATACTTAAAGGTACCCCAATTTGACTGTTGTAACTTTTAGGATTTGCGCATATATTAAAATCATCTTTTAACAATTGGGATAACCATTCTTTAACAATTGTTTTTCCGTTGCTGCCTGTAATACCTATAACAGGTATTTCGAAATGGTTTCTATGGAAAATTGCAACTTTTTGTAGAGCATTTAAAGTGTTTTCAACTTTTAAAAAACAAATACCATGGAAGGGTTCAACATCGAAATCTTTTTCAACTATAAAAACTTTTACTCCTTTGTCAATCAGTTCTGGAATAAACCTATGGCCATTGTTGTATTTTGTTTTTAAAGAAATAAAAATGCACTCATCTGCATTAGTTAAACTTCTACTATCAGTGAGTAGTTGAAAATTAGCACTTTGTTCAAGATTGCCAATTTTTTGGGCATTTATTGCAGAAGCTATTTCAGATATAGTGTACACTTTCTAATTGCAAACCTATGAAGATTTTTACTAATATAGCTGCATTCTCATGTTTTTTATTTAGGTTCGATGCAAATTTTACAAAATGTCTAGTCAACTAAAAGAGAAATTGGGGCTTTTTTCCGCCGTTATGGTCGTTGTGAGTGCTATGATTGGGAGTGGTGTGTTTAAGAAAGTAAGTTTGATGTCCAATGAATTGCACCATAGTGCCTGGGTATTAGGCGCCTGGTTATGCGCTGGACTAATAACTTTAATGGGCTCATTGAGTAATGCCGAAGTGGCAGGGTTAATTGCGAAACCGGGAGGACAATATGTTTACTTTCAAAAAATGTATGGAAAGTTATTTGCCTTTTTATACGGATGGTCATCATTTTCTGTTATCCAAACCGCTACAGCTGCTTCAGTGGCTTATGTTTTTGCAGAATCTTTTAACCGTTTGTTTCCTTTACCTGTGCTTGGGGAGTATTGGTCAAATTATACATTAATATCAATAGCTGATTTTCAATTACAACCATTTCATAATTTTGGAGTAAAAATGATGGCTTGCACGCTCATTGTTTTTCTTTCAATAATTAATTATCGAGGAATTTCTTATGGCGAAAGAATAGGTAATATCCTCGGCGGATTAGTAGTTATCGGCCTGCTAATGATTATCGTTTTTTCATTTACCCACAGTGTAAATCCAAATCCTTTTAGTTTAAAAAGTGCAAATTTTCAACCAGTCAAAGTATCTGTTTTCTTTTCTGCAATGATGGCGGCTTTTTGGGCCTTTGAGGGTTGGAACAATGTTGGGTTTTTAGGGGGAGAGATTAAAAACCCTAAGAAAAATATTCCTATTGCATTATTTGTAGGAACATTAATCGTAATGACATTGTATTTCTTAGTAAACATGTCTTATTTTAAAATGTCAGACATATCGTTCTTTGAAGGAATTTTAAAGAAAGAAAACGCAATAGCAGCTGTTGAATCTATTAGTACAATATGGATTACTGGTGGTGTTTTAATTTCAACTTTGATCTTAATTAGCACTTTCAACAGCACCAATAACAGTATAATGACTTCTCCGAGAATCTATTATGCAATGGCTAATGATGGCCTATTTTTGAAAAGTGCCGGGAAAACCCATCCTAGATATTTAACTCCTCATAGGTCAATTATTTACCAAATGTTTTGGTGCATGCTTTTGGTGATGAGTGGCAGTTTTGACATGCTCACAGAAATGTTGGTTTTTGTGGCATTTATTTTCTATGGTTGTGGCGCGTTTGGTGTAATTGTATTGCGTTACAAGATGCCAAATGAAGAAAGGCCTTTTAAAGTACCTTTTTATCCAATATTGCCTTTATTTTTCACTTTATTTAGTGCGTTTTTGGTGGCGTACTCACTAATTGAATCGCCTGGTAATGCTATCGTTGGTTTGATACTTCTTAGCTTAGGATTGCCAATGTATTTTTATATGAAATATAGGTACAAATAATTATTGACGTTTGTCAATACGGTCTTCATACTCAAGAAATGCGGCTAAAATTAGTTGAGAATAATTTTGTGATGCACTTTTAAATCTTCCGGCCGATGTATTCCAAAGTTGTTTGATTAAATCAATCCCTATTCCTGGTTGCGGAATTGCATCTAATGCCAATTGAACATTGCCCGCTCCAGCATTGTAGATATGCATGACAAATAGCTTAAACCAAAGTTCGTCTTCGTTATAAGCAATTGATTTTCCTGCTAGCATTTGGCGGGCGTACGGAATGCAAATTGTTTTTATTAATTCACTTGCAGCAAATGCAGAACGATTAAAATCGGCTCTTTCATCTACATATTTATTGACTTTTAGTCCATAATTCCTTGCAACTCCTGGCATTAATTGAAAAGGACCATATGCTCCAGCATTAGACTTTTGCAATTGATTTGGACTTTCAATAAGCAAAATTGCTTTGGCATACCACCCATCAATCCCATTGCTCTCAAATTCAGCTATACCTTGAGGTACTTTATCAGATATTTTTTCAAATGTGTAAAAAAAACTTTTTCCCATAGTGCCAACAATTCTTGGGCTATCTACGATACCATTTAAACGCTTCAGGCTATCTAAAATACTTTGCCTAGCCAGTTCATTGCTTCCATACCAAGATGATGCATGCATTGTTGCAATAATTGTTCTATCGCTATGAATATTTAAAAGACAACTGTCCTTATGCAAATTCATAATTCTACGCCAGAAAATTACATTTGGTAACTTATCCAACTCCAAAGCATGTATTTCATTTGCAGAGGTGGAATTCGTATTTAGTAATTCTGGTTCTATATCATCAAACGCACTTAAGCCAATAAAGATAACAATTAGAGAGGATATGTATAAAAAGTATTTCAATTTATCTTAGAAGGACTATTTTACCCGTTGAATGCTTAAAGAGATTGTTATTGGCCTTGTCAGCATTTAAATCATTGCTTACATTGTCATTTTCTAATTGGGTAACTTCCTCACCATTTAGTTTAATCGTTACAACATATAAATAAACGCCGTTTGAAAGTCTATCTCCGTACTCATCTTTGCCATCCCAAACAACTTCACTTATATTATTTCCTATGTGAATATCTCCTAGATCATCTTTGTTGAGTTCTTTAACGACCTTGCCTTGAATGGTCATTATCTTAACATTGATATAATCCGGAACCTGATTACCAGTTAGCGTGTAAACAAAACGCATTGACGTGGTAAAAGGATTTGGATATGGATAAAAGTTTGTTGCAGACGCCTTATTAATAACGGTAAAGTTTATTAAATATTCTGAGCTTCCAGATTTTGTTCCATTTGCATCATTAGATTGAACCTTTAATGTGTAAATTCCGTCGCTTAAATTTTTAGGGTTAAACTCAGCTTTAGCTAAGTTGTATGCTGAACTTGCTGGGTAGAACTTAACATCAAATGTATCAAAATTGATTGGCTCAAAGTTTACTGAGTTTGGACGTTTAAGCCAAATTTGTATTCCATTTGTATCTGTTTGCCAATTGAGTTGGTTCTCATCTTTACTGCTTATGCTAATTAATGGACTTCCAGAAACAATCTCGCCGTTTCCTATATGTTTGCCATCAAAGGTAACGTCTAGAAGGGGGTTAATTTTATCTTCATTGACGTAAAAATACCTCAGTGCAGAATTGTTTATCAATGACATTTCTGCTTGGCCAGCGCGGTTGTTTTGGTCATAATTTACCAATACAGCGAATACGTACCGGCCTCTCATATTTTTAGTGTTTTTAATTGTGTTTATTAAAAAATATGCATTTGGTTTTAGACTGTCTGTGCTGTATTTGATTGAATTATATACGGTGTCTTTTGTATCCGCATTGTATATAAGCACTTGATATTTTAGATTTTTATCAAAACTTAAATCTGAGATGTTTTGAAAACCTATTTCAAATTTAAATTCTTCACCTTGTCTAAGTGTATCTCTCCATAAGTTGTTAGATAAGTTTGGATTTAACGAGCCCTCTGGAACAGGCGTTAAACCAACCCTCCAATGTTTAAGTTGTGGTGGTGTATAATTTTTTAAATCTTCAAATTGACCTTCAAGATAGATATTCGGAAACCGCCTAGAATCGATATTTGACAAATCAAAATTGTTGGTTTTCACAAGAGGATATATAATTGTGTCTTCTCCAGAATTTGATACACCGTGTACATTGATTAAAAACTGATCGGCAGAATTGTTCTCTTCAGATTTTGTATGAAAATAAAGATTTCCCCATTGGGTAGTTGGGCCTATCAACTCAGTCCTTAAAACGCCAAAACCTCTTTTGCCAATGAGATCTTTTTCTATTTCAACATAGCCGCCATTACCATCCTTATAATGACCAGAATCTTCAACAGCCCATCCAGGCGCAGCGCCTTTTTTCCCAATCATTGCATATGAAGTTAAATCTGTTTTTAATTCATTTACCAAACTAGCCCCTAATTTTGAAAATGCAGTTAAAACTTGAGGGGAGAAAAGCGTTCTGTTCATTGAACCCATGTTGCAAAGTGCCACGTAAGTGCTGTCAGGTATAGAATCAACCCACCTAATGAATTGTAACTCGCCTCCATTGTATAATGCAAAATTGTATGCTTTGACATTGTCTTCATAGTAGCCGGTTCCATAGTATTTGTTTGGATTAAATATTCCTGGCAATTTGAACTGTTCAAGACTGTTTTTATCAAATAAAATTGCAACAACACTTCCATTTGAAGTTCCAGGAGTAAGAGACATGGCTCCTTGACCACCCTTTTTTATACCAGTATTTGGTGTTTTGTCCAGATAACAGTTTACAAAGATTTTTTCAGAGGTGTTGGAAAAGATAAACTTTTGAGCATTTTTGTCTAATACTATTTTGTCTAAGGTGCTACTTGGGTAAAATTGAGGAAAATCAGATTGTGACCATCCCGGCGTATGGCTTAATATATGAACGAAACTTCTCTCAGTAAAATAACCACCTTGTATACTGCCTGTTTTTATCATTGCTCGCCAGTAATAAACGGTGCTGTCTTTCTGACCAAGTAATTTAACTTTCCAAGACTTCAATTGGCCAACAATTGAACCTGAATTTTCGGTTTTTTTCCAAGGGCTATTAAACAAATAACTTGTATCTATTTCAAATATAAATTGATAGTTTTTTTCAAAAAGATTTAAAGCTTGTGCGATCAACTCAACTGTATCATTATTGAGATTGCTCACTATGTCAAATCGTTTAGGAGAAACTAAATTAATGCCATTTCCTGGGATATAATCACTGTATGTAACGGTATTGTTTGAGTAGTTGTTTTCAAGAATTTTTTTGTCGTAATTGATGTTTACAATAAATTTATTTATTCCTGCCGAAGCTGCATCTTTTGATTTTATGTAAAGATAAATAGTGTCTTTA
The DNA here is from genome assembly GCA_947451105.1 of Bacteroidota bacterium. Classification (GTDB taxonomy): domain Bacteria; phylum Bacteroidota; class Bacteroidia; order NS11-12g; family UBA955; genus JABMMZ01. The sequence continues at coordinate 16,039 of CANFXY010000010.1, forward strand.
TAACCTATGGGAGGTATTCTATAGTAGTGTTGAGTAACTAAAAAATTGTTTGGATAAAATCGATCTATCTTGATATTTATGGAATCTTCGCTGAATTTTCCTCTGTTTTCAATAGGAACTGCTACCGCAAATGAATCGCTAACGGCTGTTAAATTTTTCGGATAAAAGGAAATTGTTTTTTCATCTATGGCATAGTCAGGTAATTGTGGTTGGAACCATTGTATGGATGGATCACCTTGAAGAAATAACTCTCTTGATTGTATTCTATTCAATTCATCATTGTAGTTACCTGTGGCCCGCAACATATCGTTGATAGCTTCTCCAACAGTATAATCGCCATTGTATTTTCTATTAAAAACAAATGAGTATAGGCTTTGAATTTGTTCGTCAACTTGTCCCAATTCTGATAGACCAGTTTGAGCAATAAATGCTATTGCACCTTTTCCGCGTGTTTTGATAAAGTTTTCTCCAGATAATTTAATGTTTTTATCAGGTGGTCCTAAGCAAGGATTGCCAATGCTGCAACCATTAAAGTAGAAAATCGGGTACTTACGGTAGTTGTGGTATTCTAAGGTATCTCCAATATCAATGTCTGTGGTAGCGGCACTTCCATGTCCTAGAAATGTTACAAGCTGCATCCCATCATTTACATTGTCTATGGCTTTTTGTTTCAAAAAAGGCTCTGAAATACCTACTGAAGATTTGGTGAAGGTTACAGCTTTGCCGCCAAAAGGAGGAGATTGTACAACGCCTGCCGCATTATCTAGCCTATTTTTGATATATTTTGCTTGATTTCCGTTGTCACCACCTGCTAAATGCAAGACACTTTTTTTCCAAAACTCATTAGAAGTTGCATCGTATTCCATCAATTTGTTGACATATGCTGCGAAATCATTTTCTCTGTCTACTGTTAATCTTCCGATTGCCACTTGTGGAACTAAGTTAGAATCTAACATTTGGGTGGCAAATAAATTATCAGATGCCGGTACACCAATTGAAGGAATAATATTTTTCGAATATGCACCACCTCTAATCATGTTGGTCTGATAACCTCTGCCGACTAGAAATAAAAATTTTAAAGTTGTATCCCCTTTTTCTTTGAGGTATCTGATATAGCGACTTATGGCGATAGGGTGTGGTACTCCGTAAGAGAAATGGTCATATAATTGTTGAATACCTACAACATCGCAAGGACTAGCATAAGTTGAAGAACTTTTAAATGTTAAATATCTGCTCAGTCCTTCGCCAATAAATTTTGGGTGGGTTATAAGTACTAATCTATTTGAATTAATCGTTCGTGTTGGATCATAAGTTATTAAAGGATTAAAAGCTGCCTCATAACTCATTGCTGGTAGTACATCATTTGCAAGTAAAAAAATGATTTCAGAACTGTCACAAATAAAATAGTCAGTTTGATTTTTATTTGAGGACGGAACTATGCATCGGCTATAGGTTGAATTAAATTTCTCAGCGCGCATTCTATATCCATTGCTCAGATCGTACATAATTGGATAGGTTCGGGTTGAAGCATAGTTGCTCCATTCTATGTGCCTAGGATTTCCGCTTGAATTTAATTTAAATTTAAAATTAGATTTCCCATCTAAATCAAAATAACGGGGGTATTTAATACTCACATAGTTAATCGCATGAGCTTGGTAGCTAACGCCTGATATAAATTGGACATCAAATTTCAAGAAAGTATTGTTGCTTCCAATGTAAGAATAATCAATGTTTCTAGTATTTCGAATAATTTCAAAACCATCAAAAGAGGTGTCTAAAACAGTTTTAAATGTAAAATTATCAGCACTAATTCCAAGTTTGAAACGGTGGTCCATATTGACATTTTTATTGTCATTAACACCAACAGAGGTAAATGAATAACTAGGCAGGGGGCCATTGCTATTGATAAATCTTGTTTCTAATGTCCCCGTTAAACTATTATATCCTGTGCCACTTCCAAAAAATGTACTGCAAAATCCTTCTGTTTTCGTGTATTCTGGATTTTCTGCATCCGAAGTACCTACAGAGAATTTCTTGCCTCTATTGTATTCATTATAAAAGTTAAGCGATGATTCATGTATGAAGTATGGCTCTGCAGGAAAGCTTGAAAATGCTGTGTTTTTGTAGTTCTGCATATGCCAACCATTTTGAGTGCTTGATGCAGGCAAAAAAGTTAGATAATAGAATGAACTGTCTGTAATCATGCTAACTTTATCATTTGCAACAAAATTGCTATCAGCATAAAGCTCTTTGTCTAGCGTTCCATCATTCAGGGAAGCATAGAATTCTATGAAGTCATAATTATTGAAAATATTGTCTCCTTCTCCTGAAACGTAAATAGGAATCTCTTTTCCCTTGTAAAACATTTGCCACTTTTTGGGCTTTACCGTTGAAAGATCTAACTTCATATCGGTAGCAGCAGGAATTAATGAGGTGTAATCAAGTCTATACAGGCCTTCCTTCCCTATTGGGATTTTAAAATACTTTTGGTTGTTTCTAATCCACTCATTTCCATATTGCTGTGAAAATAAATGGAAAGATAAGGTGAAAAGAAAAAAACAAATTAGCGATTTTTTCATGATTTAGTGTGTGTATGTACAAAAATACTGAATATTGCACAAGTTTTTCAATAATTTTTATGCATAACACAAGCAAAGATGTACTGTTTCTAATACCCATGCCGATATCCGAAATCGATGTAAACTGGAGTATTCCTTTAAACGTTATAAATCAAATATCTAAAATACAATGTTTTATAGTGGAAAATTCAAAAGTTTCTAGACACTTTTTGAAAAAAATAAATCCAAATATACTTTGGGACAATATTGTCATTTTTGAAATGGATAAGCATCAAATTCAAAGTCAAAATAAGGAGATACTACATATACTTCAGCAGCATCATTGCGTTGGCTTAATGTCCGATGCTGGGCTCCCTTGCATTGCAGATCCTGGCAACCATGTGGTTCGCATTGCACATGAAAATGGAATTCAAGTAAGACCATTAACGGGCCCATCCTCAATAATCTTAGCATTGATTGCAAGTGGATTGAATGGTCAAAGTTTTAAGTTTCATGGTTATTTGCCAAGTAAACCGGAAGAGAGAAAGAAGTCTATAATAGCGTTGGAAAAAATTTGTAAAGAAACTACCCAATTATTTATCGAGGCACCATACCGCAACCATGCCATGATTTCTGATCTTATTCAAACTTTAAATTCAGAAACAAAATTGTTAATTGCTTCCGATATATGCGGAGACAATGAATTTATATTGTGTAAATCAGTTAAATGGTGGCGAGAGAATCCAATAGAATTGGGCAAGATACCATGTATGTTCGCTATTGGGGTTTAAATTCAAAAAAAGATGTGAATCTTAGAAAAATCAGAAACAGTATTAACGACAATAAAGATAAGACTGCTCCTGTCTTTGTTCGGTCATTTTTATACACCAATTCGATTTTTCCTTTAGCATCTTTAATGCAAAGCAAGCCTTTCTGATTTATGATTTGACCCGTACCAATCAAATTCCAGTTCTTATTGAAACGCAGACAGGTTTTTAATATGGAATCTTTTGAATTGATACTGATTTTATTTGGAGTAAAATTCAATAAAACACCTCCTGAGATAAATGTATTTAAACTGTCTTCAACCTTTGATAAGTTAAGCGGCTCATATGCATTTTGAACGATGCATTGTTTTTTAATAAAATAAAATTGATTTTCAAGCTCATGTTTTTTGAGTTTTACAACATCAAGCTTTTTTAATTCATCGTTTGCAGGTATTTCCTCAATTCTTTTTGTATAAACTAATTGGTTTGAAATGGAATTAAAACTTAAAGTTTGAGTTAATATACACGAAACTAAAGTCAAATAAATTAATTCTTTATAATTATATTGTTTGTAAGTTTTTAAGAAAAGAACACTGAGGGTCAAAAGACTCAGCACACCAATTCTATAAGGTGCTCTGAGGCTGCTAAATACCGCAACATAGTGGTTTAAAATGTACCAAGGATTTATATAATTTGGACTATTGCCAAGGCCAATCCAGAAAATAGGTATACTTAGTATTAACCAGTATTTAATGTTTTTTATTTTAAATAATTTGTAACATGAAAACACAATTAATACCATTGGAAATCCTATTGCAAATTCGTGCCATTGGTGAGGTGTTTTTGTGTCGGTTTGAAAGTCACACAAACTTTGCAAATAAACCAAGAAGTTAATTCCACTTTCGTCTTTTGATAAACGTGGACTTTGAGCCCAATGTTCTATAGCAGGTAATATTTTCCAAGCATTTATGATCAAAGCAAAAACAATCGCTGTTATTAACCCGCTTATAAATTTTCCGCCTTTCTTTTCGATTAGAAAATACCCTAAACTAAGTAAGAATAAACCTGCTGAGGCTATAATCGTTACCAAAGGAGCGCCGCCAGAAATTGGCAACGACAACAATAAAGCTATGTAAATTAGATATTTATGTTTCCCCCAATTTTTATAATTCTCTAAATGAAAGAAAATCCAAGGCATAAAATAGAAAAATAAGAAATTACTATGCCCTGCCTCAAATATATGTCGACTAAAATAAGGTGCACCAACAAAAATTATAGACATAGAAAGGGGAACAAAATTATCTAAACAATATAATTTAAATAATTTGAATGCACCCCAAAGGCCAATAAGCATAGCTATGAGTATGCTCAATTTATATCCGTAAAACGTGCCAAATAATAAAACTGGAATTAAATAGATAGAACCGCTTACCGCTTGTGGATTTGCATTTAAATCACTTCCAAATGCCAAATAAGCTTGATAAGAAGGCCATTCGCCATATTCAATTATGTTTATTCTGGCAACTTCAAAGGTGGCATAAGTTAAATCCCAATCAGCAGAGCCATAAAAACCCCAATTTCTAGGAAGCCAAAGGTTACTTGCAAATAAAATCCAAGCAATAAAAAGTATCCAAATATTCCTACTTTTACTAAATATTCCTTCTAACTTTTCCATATTACTGCCTACAAAAAAGGGGCTGAAAGCCCCTTTTGATTATTTTATTTTAAATGCTTTCTTGACTTTATCTACATAATCAAGTTTTTCCCAAGTGAATAATTCAACTTTAAGCGTCTTAGTTTTACCTTCCGGACTTTTAAATGTTTTGCTTACTAATTGGTTCTCTCTACCCATATGACCATAGGCAGCAGTTTCGCTGTATATCGGATTTCTTAATTTTAATCTTTGTTCGATGAAATATGGACGCATATCAAATATTTCAGCAACAAGTTTACCTATTTCACCATCGCTCATTTTTACATTTGCTGTGCCATAGGTGTTTACATTTATACTGGTTGGTTTGGCAACACCAATAGCGTAACTTACTTGAACCAATACTTCTTTACATAGACCAGCTGCAACTAAATTTTTTGCAATGTGACGTGTAGCATAAGCAGCACTTCTGTCAACCTTACTTGGATCTTTTCCACTAAATGCACCACCACCGTGAGCGCCTTTACCACCATAGGTATCAACAATAATTTTTCTTCCAGTTAATCCAGTATCACCATGTGGTCCACCTATAACGAATTTTCCTGTAGGATTGATGTGGTAAGTAATTTTATCGTTGAATAATTTTTTGTATTTAGGGTATTTTGCTTTTACTCTTGGAATCAAAATGTCTACCATATCTTTTTTGATTTTGGCTAACATTTTAGCTTCAGTGTCAAAATCATCATGTTGAGTAGAAATAACAATTGCATCAATACGAACAGGTTCGTTTTTGTCATTGTATTCTAAGGTTACTTGACTCTTAGCATCAGGTCTTAAGTATTTGATTGCTTTATTTTCTCTTCTTAAAGCAGCAAGTTCAATTAAGATTTTATGAGATAAGTCAAGAGCCAATGGCATGTAATTATCTGTTTCTACAGTAGCGTAGCCAAACATCATACCTTGGTCACCAGCACCTTGTTCTTCTTTTTTCTTTTTGTCTACACCTTGATTGATATCTGCGCTCTGTTCATGGATGGCAGATAAAACTCCACAAGAATCAGCCTCAAACATATATTCGCTTTTTGTGTAACCAATCTTTTTAATGACGTCTCTGGCTATAGTTTGCACATCCAAATAAGCAGATGATTTAACTTCACCAGCTAAAATAACTTGACCGGTCGTAACAAGTGTTTCGCAAGCAACTTTACTTTGAGGGTCAAAAGCTAAGAAGTTGTCTATTAAAGCGTCACTGATTTGATCGGCAACTTTGTCAGGATGGCCTTCTGATACAGATTCTGAGGTAAATAAATAAGGCATATATTTTAAAATTCATGCAAAAGTAAGCGATTAATTCTTTGTTTGCAAAATAGTAAATTTTAATTTTAATCTAGACAATTAATGGGTGATATCTTCACCTTCCATTTTGCTAACTGCTACTGTTGCCACAGCATTGCCTACTACATTGGTAGCCGTTCTTCCCATGTCTAAAAATTGATCAATTGGTAAAAGCAAAGCCAACCCAGCTTCAGGAATTCCAAAGCCAGCTACTGTTGCCGCAATCACAACCAATGATGCCCTAGGTACTCCTGCGATTCCTTTACTTGTAATCATTAAAATGAGGAGCATTGTAATTTGTTGTCCAAGGCTCAAATCAATGCCATAAGCCTGCGCAATTAGTAAAGATCCAAATGTCATGTACATCATGCTACCATCCAAATTAAAAGAATAACCAAGTGGAAGAACAAAGCTGCTTATTTTTTCTTTAATCCCAAATCGGTCAAGTTGGTTGAGTAATTTTGGGTAGGCAGATTCACTGCTTGCTGTTGCAAAGGCTAACATCAATGGTTCTTTAATATGACTTAATAATGTCCATGTTTTTCTTCTGATCATTATATAACAAAGGCCAATTAATATGATCCAAAGTAGACCTAAACCCCCATAAAACATAGCAATTAGTTTGCTATAGTCTTTTAGTATTCCAACCCCTTTGTCAGCAATGACAACTGAGATTGAAGAGAAAACTGCAAGCGGTGCTAACCACATAATCATATTGGTTAGTTTGAGCATTGCATGCGCAAGAGAATCCATTAGTTTTACCAAAGGTTCACCTTTTTCTTTAATGGCAGATAAAGCCAAACCAAAAAAGATTGAAAACACAACTATTTGCAAAACCGTTTTATGACTAGAGAGCGAGACAATTATGTTCTCGGGGAATAATTGATCAATGAAATGAATCAAAGTGAACTCTTCAACTTTTAAGCCACTGGCTGGAAGTCCTTGTACCTGATTGATAAACGCATCACCTGGACGCAGGAAATTAACTAAGATTAGACCCAAGGTCAAAGATGTTAAGCTGGCAAAAATAAACCATCCAATAGTCTTAACGCCCATTCTGCCAACTGTTTTAGCATCCCCAATATTGGCAACGCCAACCACCAATGTGCTTAGGACTAAAGGCCCAATAATTAATTTTATTAATTTAAGAAATATATAACTGCCTAATGATGTGTATTTCATATAGAGCTCTATACCTTCACGGTCTATTGAAAATACTTTATTTACTAAAGCTCCAGCAATAATTCCAAGAATTAATCCGCCTAAAATCCAATATGTTAATTTGTTTTTCATTCTAATTATTTTATCCAAAAAGATATTCAAACGCCTCTTCAATTTTACCGATTTGAATTAATTTTATATTTGTTCTATGTGAGTCTATTCCTTTGTTATATTTGGATATCATCATTTCTTTAAAGCCTAATTTCTCAGCTTCTGAAATCCTTTGCTCTATTCTTGAAACAGCTCTCACTTCGCCACTTAAGCCAATTTCACCTGAGAACGCAATGCTACTATCGATAGCAATATTTTGATAGGATGATAATATAGAAGCTACAATTCCCAAATCTAGGCCTGGATCTTCTAATTTCATTCCGCCAGCAATATTGATAAATACATCTTTGACACCTAATTGAAATCCGCATCTTTTTTCGAGTACGGCCAAAAGCATGCTTAATCTTCGCAAATCAAATCCATTGCTTGTTCTTTGCGGCGTCCCGTATACAGCAGAACTTACCAAAGCTTGGGTTTCTAATAATATCGGTCTAATTCCTTCTACTGCACAACTAATGGTAATTCCGCTTAATAACTCCTCTCTTTCACTTATAAGAATTTCTGATGGGTTTTCAATTTCTCTTAAACCATTGCCTTTCATTTCATAAATCCCTATCTCACTTGCAGATCCAAATCTATTTTTTAAAGTTCTAAGAATTCTATAGTTGTAATGCCTATCTCCTTCAAACTGTAATACAGTATCTACCATATGCTCCAAAACTTTAGGACCAGCAATGTTCCCATCTTTATTGATGTGGCCAATTAGAAATACAGGTACGTTTGATTCTTTGGCAAAGCGGAGCAATTCCGCGGTACATTCTTTAATTTGACTAATGCTTCCTGGCGGTGATTCAATCAAATCGCTTGACATGGTCTGAACGGAATCTATGATCAAAATCTCAGGGGTATCACTTTTTAAATAACTTAAAAGATTGCCTAAAGAGGTTTCACAAATCACATAACATTCATCATTGATGATGCCTATTCTCTCGGCCCTCATTTTAAGTTGTGTTTCACTCTCTTCACCACTTACATATAAAACTTTACGTTTTAATTGGAGAGCTAATTGAAGCAGTAAGGTGGATTTTCCAATACCCGGTTCGCCACCTATTAGCGTGATGGATCCGCTAACCAATCCACCTCCCAAAACCCTGTTTAATTCATTGTCTGTAAGGATAAATCTTTGCTCTTCACCTTCAACAATTTCTTGAATTTTTATGGCTTCACTCTTCTGTCCATTTGACTTTCCCCAAAGTTGTTTGGTGGATGTTGTAGATTTTTGGACAATTTCTTCAGTAAAACTGTTCCAAGCCTCGCATGACGGACATTTGCCGAGCCATTTTGGCGCAACATGGCCACAATTTTTACAAAAGAATTTTACGACAGCTTTAGACATATATTACCTGTACAAAAGTGCATTTTAATCATGAAATTTTAGCATCACTGTGCATAATTCTATGAAAATGCTCATATAAAATGCTAAAACAATAAAAAAGACGCAACATCATATGCTGCGTCTTCTTTTTTATAAATATAGATTGATTACCAAATAATCACTCTTTGATCAAGTGGGATCCACATTTTATCGCCTTCTTTTACGCCAAATGCTTCATAGAATTCGTTTAAGTGTTTAAGTGGGCCATTGATTCTGTATCTAGCCGGAGAATGAGGGTCGGTTTGTAATCTGTTTCTTAATTCTTCGTCTTTGATGTTGTTGTGCCATACTTGAGCCCAACTTAAAAAGAAACGTTGTTGCCAAGTAAATCCATCAATTTTAGCTGGTTCAGACTTGCCTTCAAAAGAACGTTTTAAAGCATAATAAGCAAGGGTTAAACCACCTAAGTCTGCAATATTTTCTCCTATTGTTAGTTCTCCATTTATATTTACTCCTGTCATTGGTTCAAACGCACTGAAATAAGAGATATATCTTTTACCTAATGCATTGAAATTGTTAAAATCTTCTTTAGACCACCAATTTCTTAAATTACCAGTTTCATCGTATTGAGCACCTTGGTCATCAAAACCATGGGTAAACTCATGTCCAATAACAGCGATAATACCGCCATAATTAATAGCATCATCTGCATCTGCATTAAAGAAAGGTGCTTGTAAAATACCTGCAGGGAATACAATTTCATTATTCAATGGATTGTAATATGCGTTTACTGTTTGTGGTGACATAAACCATCTTTTTTTATCTACTGGCTTACCAATGTCATTTAACATTTTATTGTGGCTCCATAGGGTATTGCTAATTACATTGGCAATTAATTCTTTTGGGTTAACTTGAATGTTGGCATAATCTTCCCATTGGTCAGGGTAGCCAATTTTATAGGTAAAGGTAGATAATTTCTTTTTCGCCATCGTCTTAGTAGCCTCAGTCATCCAAGTTAATTTATCAACTCTTTCACTGTAAACTGCTCTTACGTTGTCAATCATTTCAGCTACTTTTTTCTTTGAAGATTCAGGAAAGTACTGTTTTGTGTAAAGTCTTCCTAAAATGTTTCCTTCTCCTAAACTTTCTGTTATGTCAATAGCTTGTATCTCTCTCTTTTTCTGTTCGTTAATTCCACTTTTTATTTTACCATAAAAATTGAATCTTTCATTTTTAATGTTTTTTGGTAAATAGGTAGCAAATGCACCAACTAATTTGTAATAAGTGTATAATTTTAAGACTTCTACATCTGTTTTGCTTAATAATGTGTTTAGGCTTGTAAAGTACTTTTTGTTTTGTACTATGATTGTGTCAGAAATTACCCCTTGTTTGGCAGCAAATACATTCCAATCGATGTTCTTGGAAAGTGATTTTAAATCTGCACTTGAAATTTTGTTGTAGGTTTTGATTGGGTCTCTTAATTCAACATTGCTTAATTGTATTGCGGCTAAAGCTGTTTCAAATTTTAAGATCGTTTCGCCAGCTTTACCTTTAAATTCTTTTCCAGTAAATGCCATTGTTTTATCAATGTGTGAAACAAACTCAGTACGAATCATTTTCATTCTTTCATCAGTTCCGCTGTAGTAGCTTTTTTCTCCTAAACTTAATCCACTTTGACCCCATTTAACCGCATTCATTTTGCTGTTTCTGTCATCGGCGTCAACATAAATTCCTAAAACACTTCCTACGCCAATTTTTTGAAGTTCACCGCTTACAGCAACCCATTCCTCTACTGTTTTAATAGATTCTATTTGGTTTATATATGGTTTTAAAGGACTTAGACCTAGTTTTTCAATTTGAACTGTATCCATGAAAGAGCGGAACATATCAGCAATTTTTTGTTCATCGCTTCCAGCTTTATTTTCTTTACTCTTAATGGTAGATTCTATAATGCCTTTAAGTTTAACCTCGCTGTTTTCTTTGTCAATAATTCCAAATGCGCCCCAGTTTCCTTCTGTTGAAGGGATAGGATTTAATTTTTTCCATCCACCGTTTGCAAAACTATCGAAATCATCTTGCGCCCTATATCGGCGGTCAAGTGAACTGGTATCAAAACCAGGGATTTTGGTTTTTTCCATTACCACATCTGCTTTTTTTTCGGCTTTGGGTGCATTAGAGCAAGCTGCTGCAAAAACCGTAGATGCAAACAGCATAATATTTTGAAAGTTTAATCTAATCATGGTAGCAAGAATAAGAATTTTTTATTAATTTCGTCTCTTATGTTCGATAAACGTTTAGTTTTTCTTATTCTAGCCACATTTTTTATTTGGAGTTCTAATCTTATCTATGCGCAAGGTCCAAATATAAAATTTGATATCGATACAGCTGATTTTGGCACCATAGCAGAAGGCGACTCAGTTGTTTTTGACTTTTGGTTTACCAATATTGGCACAGATTCAGCAAAAATAAACCAAGCTTATCCAGCTTGCGGATGCACCTATCCTTCATTTACTCAAGGTAAAATAGCTCCAGGTGCTAGAGGTAAGATTCATGTAGTTTTTCATAGCAAAGGATTTGGTGGACAATCCTTAGTTAAGGAAGTGATAATAATAAATACAGGACCAGAGCGTTATGCTAGATTTAAAGTTAAGGTTGTTAACAAGGCGTTTCAAGAAGAGCTAGAAAACTATAAGAAACAGATGGAAGATTCTTCCAAGAAACCTAAGAAGAATAAAAAGAAAAGATAATACAGAAGAATGAAGAAGACGATACTAATAACAGGTGCAAATGGATTGCTTGGGCAAAAGCTTATAGATCTGTATTTAACAAAAAGTGATAAAATAGTAATTGGTAGTGGGGTAGGGCCTTGCCGTCATCCACTTAAAGACAATTTTAAATACATAGAACTGGATATTGCAAATGAGGAGCAGGTTAATTTTAAAATAACAGAAATTAAACCTGATACAGTTATAAACACTGCAGCAATGACCAATGTTGACGCTTGTGAGACTGATCATGAAGGGTGCGATAATTTAAATATAGATGCCGTTAGATATTTAGTGAATGCATGCAATACAGTTCATGCCCATTTAATTCATATTTCAACTGATTTTATTTTTGATGGCACTCATGGACCATTAACTGAAAATGAAGTACCCAAACCTTTGAGTTATTATGGTTGGTCTAAATACAAAGGTGAACAAGAGGTCATCGATAAATGCAATTGCTATACGATTTTAAGAACAGTCTTGGTTTATGGTGTGGTTTCAGATATGAGTAGAAGCAATATTGTTCTATGGGCAAAAGGTGCATTGGAAAAACAACAACCTATGAAAGTTGTAAATGATCAGTTTAGAACCCCAACCTTGGCTGAAGACTTAGCTATGGGCTGTTATCTTTCCGAATCAAAATTTGTTCAAGGCATATTTAATATTTCAGGTAAGGATTTTATGCGGATAGATGAATTGGTTTTTAGAGTAGCTGATTTTTTTGGATTTGATAAATCTTGTGTGGCAACTACTAGTTCAGATGTTCTAAATCAAGCAGCTAAGAGACCGCCCATTACAGGTTTTATAATTGAAAAAGCACAGAGAGAATTAGGATATGAGCCACACAGTTTTGAAGAGGGTTTGGCGCTTCTTAAATCACAATTATCTAATATTTAATAAATGAATACACTTTATGTCTTTTTAGGTGGCGGAATTGGTGCAACTTTAAGATATTTGGTTCAATTTTTAATTGGAAAACACAATGGTACGGATTTTCCATTTAGTACATTTATCACGAATGTTTTAGGCTGTTTTTTAATTGGTGTATTAGCAGCTCTGGTAATTAAGTATAAATGGAATGAGCAAATGGTTTTATTTATAATTACAGGTGTTTTGGGCGGATACACAACCTTCTCTTCTTTTGCATTAGAATTTGTGAATTTGATTAAAAATAATCAATTACTTACTGCTTTCATTTACATGGGGCTGAGTAATATCTTGGGTTTGGTTCTATGTGGATTTGGATTTTATTTATCAAAATGAGAGTAAAACATTTCTTAATTTGTCTAATCTTCGTTTTTTCGTCGCAGACGATACTTGGGCTTCAGATTTTGATACCAATGAATCTAACCCAGAAGGATCATTTAAAATCCTATGGCATTGCCTATTGGATATTAAGTAAGGGTGGTGAGGTGGATTGGCTTCTGAATTATGAGGGAGGTAGTTTTCTCTTTAATTTTGATGTTGCCTATGAAAATGAATGTAAAATAAGGGGCGTTAGCTACGAAGTGATTACCGAGAGCAAAGCAAACTCAATTCACGCAGAAATATCAAATCCAGAGGTGAATATGGAGACTGTAAAGCTTTTGAAGTCACCAAAGATAGCTGTGTATACCCCCAAGAATAAACAACCTTGGGACGATGCAGTTACCATGGTCTTGGAGTATGCAGAAATTCCCTATGACAAGGTATTTGATGATGAAGTATTAGAGGATAAATTAATTACCTATGATTGGCTTCATTTACACCACGAAGATTTTACTGGTCAATTTGGAAAGTTTTGGTATAGTCATAGAAATGCACCTTGGTATATAGAAGATGTTAGTGCAAATGAAGCTTGCGCAGCAAGACATGGATTTACAAAAGTGTCTCAACTAAAATTAGCTGTGGCCAAAAAAATTAGAGATTTTTGCCTAGGTGGTGGTTTCTTATTTGCAATGTGCAGCGCTTCAGATACCTATGATATTGCTTTGGCTGCTGATGGAATTGATATATGTGAAACCATGTTTGATGGCGACGAGATGGATCCTAATGCCCAAGAGAAAATTAATTACAACAACACCTTTGCCTTCAAGGATTTTTTATTGGAAACCAATCCAATAGCTTACGAACATGCTAGCATTGACAACACATTGGGTCATATGGCAATTACCGAGAGCAATGACATGTTTAATTTGTTTGATTTCAGTGCAAAATGGGATGTAGTTCCTTCTATGCTGTGTCAAAACCATTCTCAATCAATCAAAGGATTTATGGGTCAAACAACAGCATTTAAAAAACAATACATTAAAAGTGAGGTGTTGATATTAGGGGAGAATAAAGCATTGGATGAAGCCAGGTATATTCATGGTAATATGGGCAAGGGTACTTGGACATTTTACAGTGGACATGATCCTGAAGACTATCAGCATTTGATAGAAGAGCCACCAACCAACTTAGCACTTTTTCCTAATAGTCCAGGTTATAGACTGATTCTCAATAATATACTATTTCCAAGTGCTAAAAAGAAAAAATTAAAAACTTAAACTATTTTTTAATTATATTTGAATAATGCTAATTTTTAAATCATTAATTGAACAAACCGCTTACGGCGTTTGCACCCAAATTGGTGAAAAAATTGGATTAAGTACGCGTAGAATAAGGATGTTTTTTATTTATGCGAGTTTTTTAACCTTGGGTTCACCTGTCATTATATATATGATTTTGGCTTTTTGGTTTAATATGAAAAACTATGTAAGAGAAAAAAGAACTGCAGTTTGGGATCTTTAAATTTCTTTTTCTATAACCTCTACTTTACTTATTCCACTTACTCTATATTCTTTGTTGTTCGGTTGTTCAAAACACTGATACCAGCTTCGGAGTTTTTTGCCCTTAATAAATACTCTGCCGGTTTCTAATTTGAAATATGACCCTTCACTTATTTGTTCCAAAAATACTTTCTGATCTTTGTCATAAAGTGCAAGCACTTTCATAAGATTTTTGTCACTGCAACTGCTTGCAGATGGATCGTGCATATAGTTTTTTAATGCCCCTTGAATATCGCTTGGCAATTGATGATGCATAACAATAGGATGCAATAAGACTTTAAATTCTTGTTTCCATTCTTTGCCATGCGGATCAATATTGTTCCTGAATTTTTCAAAAGCGACCAAATGTGCTACTTCATGAAGAAAAGTAGTTAAGAATGCATATGGATTTAAGTCTTTATTTACAGTAATTCTATGGTAATTATCACTGCGCATTGGAGAGCGGTAATCACCATATTTGCTTGATCTGGGTTTATTAAGCTTTAGCTGAACTTTATATTTTATTAATAAGTCAACAACATATGCCTCTGTTCCATCTGGAACAAACTTTTTAATTTTATTTTCTAATTCAGCTCTAGTCAATGGTTAAATTAGGCTATAAATAATTTAAATCTTGTCAGGAAATTGATTTGAATATTCTTCGTATACCAATTCTAATTCTTTAAACCAATCGTCACCATAATTTCGAACCAAAGGTGTTTTCAAAAATTTAAACATTGGAATATTCATTGTCTTGCCCAATTTACAAGCGTCTGAACAGATACTCCATTCATGGTAATTAATGGTTTCCTTGTTTCCTACCTTACCTAATCGAATTGGATATAAATGGCAGCTGATTGGTTTGTAAAAATCTATTTCACCAACTAAATGTGCTTTTTCGATTGCACAACCAAGTATATTATTTTCTTTGTATACGAATACACATTCTCCACTGTCTAAGCATGTAGTGGCTGGGTCATCAATTTCAGTGCCTTCATGAAAACCTTCATCATTCAAGAGTTTAAGACCTCTTTCAGTCATAAAGGGTTTAATCTTTTCGATGTTTGAATCTATTGTTTCAATTTCGGCTAAGGAAATTGGAGCACCTCTGTCTCCTTCAATACAGCATGCCCCTTTGCATTTATTTAAATCACAGATAAATTTTTTTGTGAAAATTTCATCAGAAACCAAAGTTTCACCGATTTCTATAATCATTTTTTATCCAAATATTTTTGAAAACCTTTGCTTTCGAGGTCCACAGCTTTTGAAAGAACTTGGTCCTCCAATGATTTCATGAAGTTTCTAATTTCATTCCATAATTCTGGTTTGCCTACAGCGATAATTTTTGCGGCATAAATTCCAGCATTTCTTGCTCCATCAATCGCCATTGTACCTACAGGAATACCAGGAGGCATTTGGACTATACTATGCAATGAGTCAACCCCAGATAAGGTTGATGTTTTAATTGGAACGCCAATTACGGGTAATTCAGTAATACTTGCTGTCATGCCTGGCAAGTGCGCCGCACCGCCTGCGCCTGCAACAATGCATTTATAGCCATTCTCTCTTGCTTTTTCAGCAAATTCATACATTCTCTTAGGTGTTCTGTGCGCACTGACAATGGTTAAATCATAAGTAACGTTCAGAGCATCTAAAACGATTGCCGCTTCTTTCATTACAGGCAAATCACTATCAGACCCCATTATAATTAATACATCTTTCATTTTACAAGAAATTATAGGTTACAAATATACAATATATCTCAGTCTTGATTTATTTCATCAATATAGATTACAATTGTTTCATTCCTAAGTGTTTTCTGATTTCAGTAACTTTAAGGCGAATATCGTCCATGTTCTCTCCTAAAATGGTGATATGCCCCATCTTTCTTTTAAACTTAGTTTCAGTTTTATTATAAAGGTGTATATATACGCCTTTTATATTTAAAATTTGTTCAAGTCCAGTAATTTCATAGGCCCCATTTATCCCTTCGAATCCTAATAAATTAATCATAGCCGATGGCTTAATAAGATCGGTATTTCCAAGTGGCATTCCAAGTAAGATGCGGTTTAATTGCTCGTATTGACTTGTATAACAGGCTTCAATGGTATGATGGCCACTGTTGTGTGGTCTGGGCGCAATCTCATTAACGAAAATATTGTTATCCTTGTCCAAGAACATCTCTACGGCAAATATTCCAATTCCTTGCATTTTGAAAATACACTCCATCGCTATTTGTCTGGCCTTCTCTTCTATTTTTGAATCAATTTCTGCAGGTGAGAATAAAAACTCAACAAGATTAGCCTTTGGGTCAAATTCCATTTCCACAGTTGGGAATGTGCAAATTTCACCTTTTTCATTTCTTGCTACGATAACAGCTAATTCGACTGCATTTTCAACAAATTCTTCTAATACAACAGGCTCAGAAAAAGGAATTTGATTGTAAGCATCAAGAACATTTTGTTTGGTGATTAATTCAACACCTTTGCCATCATAACCACCTTTTCTCAACTTGGCAGCTACTTTACTGCCCTTTAATTTAAGCAGTTTTTCAGCCCACTCCGTTGGATTTTCAGCCAATTCGAAATCGGTAGTTGGTATATTGTGGTGTTTGAAGAATAATTTTTGTAAACCTTTGTCTTGAATTATTTCAAGAATTTTCGGAGACGGTATAATTGTTTTACCTGCAGCTTCTAATTCATGCAAAGCTGAAATATTGATATGCTCAATTTCATAGGTTAGGACATCTGAAATTTTTGCCAACTCAAATATCTTGGTAGCATCATTTAACTCACCATGAATATGTATGTCAGAAATTGCTGATGCTGGCGCATTTTCATTTTCTAATATGGCATATTTGATGTTCCATGGCTTTCCTGCTTCAATTAACATTTTTCCTAATTGACCGCCGCCAATGATTCCTATGGTTTTATTTGAGGGTAACATATTAAATCAGCCGCAAAAATAGCAGTTTATTCTATAGCTTTAATTTGATAAATGTAATTTATCCCATATAAGTTTGTAAACGAATCCACTTTACTAAGATGAAAACCGTTAAGAGTCTTTGTTTTTAAATCATTATTCAAGATAGCCTCTCTACTAAAATTGGTTTGTTCATTCTTTAGATCGGTGAATATCTTTATATCTCTTGCCAATAAAGCATCTATTGAATCAATCTTTGTAAAGTTATACGTTTCATAAAAACCATTTTGATAGGTCAAAATATTTTCAACTAAAGGTTTATTTGACCAAATGAAATAGTCTTTTTTATGTTTTTGAGTAAAATTAGTTTGTGTGTTTACTTGATTTGTGTTTTCAAATCTTGAAGGTATTAATCCGAAATTCAGGTTCCAAATAAAAATGACTAAGGGAATTAGAAATGCAGTTTTGTCAGCTTGGATTTTAAATGAAACACCTAAAAAGGCCACAATTAGTATGGGTAACATTGCCATAAATTCAGCGTTTCCGCTTGAAAGAAAGGCAAAAGTTAAATGAAATATTATCGCAATTAGAAATATGTATTTCGAAGAATTATTTTCAGTTTGTCTATTGACAATAAATAAATGCTTTCGTTTTGAAGCAATAATACCAATAATGACAATCTCTAAAATAATAATAATTAAAGACCCTATCAGATGTTTTAGTGCAAAATGGTAAATCAGTCCATGAACTTGGAACACTGTGCGAAAGCTATTAATTAAAGTCAGAATTAAGGCTTTTAAACTGAAGTCAATCCCCGCATTACCTTTGTTGTATTCACCAAGTATAAAATTTAAAAAAGCAAAGTTTTTTGAACTGAAATAATAAATTAAAAAGTAAATAATGACTCCAGTAAATAAAATTAAGGAATAAAATTTTTTATTGTTTTTGGTGTAATCTTTATTCAATAGCACACCGATATAAATTGCCAACGTCCACCATATGTGCAATTGATGGGTACATACTGCCATTACAGAAAAGAAGGCAGATAATCCTATAAACAAATAACGTTTTGGTTGGAAATAGTAATAAGTAGAAAGTATTGAAAAAAGAATTGGCAAAATGTAAGTCTCTGCATCGGTAGCAAACCTCATAAAACCAAAACATACTCCAGCACTCAAACTAAGCAATAAAGCACCCTCTTTGTTTTGCCCCAAGATCTTTAATAGTTGATTTAGAACAAAAAGAGTTAAGGTTGCTGAAATAGCGTTTAAAAGGTTAAGCGATTCTAATGCCGTTACTTTAGGATAAAAGAAAGTGAGAAATTCATGAAATAGACTTCCCCAAATGTTGAAAAGCAAATGGTGGCTATTTATTAAATTAAATCCATGTTTTACGCAGGCAGCGTAATACCAAGAATCTATATTGGCGTTTTGGTTTGGTAAACAAATAAATACGGCGCCTAGAAGAATAAAGGCTATATATTCATAATTTTTTTTCAAAAAAATTAATATTCAATTTTAACGCTAAACGAATCTCTAACTGCGGCAATTTGTTCAATAATACTTCTATCGTCTTCAGCGCCGTTGCCAATAACGATTAAATCAGCGCCTGCACTATATGCATTTGTTGCAGATTCAATATTCCTTATTCCTCCACCAACAATTAAAGGTAAGTTTACAGATTTGACAACCGATGAAATCATTTTTGCTGGAATAGGATTTAACGCCCCACTACCTGCATCCAAATATATACAATGCATGCCAAGCATTTTACCAGCCAAAGCAGTTGCCATTGCAATGTCCGGTTTATCCGCTGGTATCGGTTTGGTGTTGCTAACGTATGAAACGCTTGTTTCTTTACCTCCATCTATTAATAGGTAAGCTGTTGGGATAACTTCTAAATTTGAAGCTGCTATGATAGGAGCGGCTACTAATTGTTTACCGATTAGATATTCAGGATTTCTGCCACTTAGTAAAGATAAAAACAAAATTCCGTCAGCTTTGTTATCTATCATGAACTCATTACCTGGGAAGATGTAAATTTTGCCAAAGTAATTTTTCTTAATATTTTTTATTGCTTCGGACAAAACCCCTGCCGTAGTAAGGCTTCCGCCAACGAAAACAAAGTCAATTGAATTTGCCTGACAAAGGTGTGCAATATTTAGTACACTCTGTTCTGTCTGGTCAGGGTCAATGAGCACTGCTAGACTTTTTTTACCTTCATTTTTAAGTTGATATATTTTAGATAAGAAATTAGACATGAACCAATCGCAGATGTATTTATTTACGAGGGTAAAGGTAAAGTAATTTTTTAAAATGTCAAGTAAATAATGGTCCTTTTTTGTTTTCAACATTGTCACAATTAAGCGCCGTAAGGGTTTTAGGATTTTTGTGGAAAAGTACTTTTTAATTTGTGCATATGATAGGATTAGTTTTGAAGGACTTCTTTGCAAAAAATGCATTGAAGTCATTTTAGTTTAATAGCAAAAATCACACAACAAACGACCATATATGCAGCAAAATTTTGACCAAATGAAGAAAGGCCTAAAGTTCAATAGGCTAAACACCAAAGACAATGTGTCACCATACGACCAATTTGAGTATGAGTACCGCACATCTGTTATC
>CANFXY010000011.1 GCA_947451105.1 Bacteroidota bacterium
ATTTTAATATTACCGACGATTCAAGGATTGCTGCAGCTATCCCGACCATTAAAAAGATATTAAATGATGGTGGTTCATGTATTTTAATGAGCCATTTAGGCAGACCAAAAGAAGGACCTACTGAGAAATACTCTTTAAAACACATTGTTGCAAGAATTGAACAATTAAGCGGAGCTAAAGTTTTGTTTGCTGACGATTGTATTGGCGCATCTGCAATTGAATTGTCTTCTAATCTAAAAGCTGGCGAAATTCTTTTGCTTGAAAATTTACGTTTCTATAAAAACGAAGAAAAAGGGGATCTTGAATTTGCTGAGAAATTATCTAAGTACGGAACCTTTTATGTAAACGATGCTTTTGGAACTGCACATAGAGCCCATGCCTCAACTGCTGTTATTGCTCAGTTCTTTAGCGGTAAAAAATGTTTTGGTTATGTAATGGCCAATGAGATTGCCAATGCTGAAAAAGTGGTTAAACACCCTGAAAGACCATTCACAGCTATTGTTGGTGGAGCTAAAGTTTCTGACAAATTGTTAATCATTGAAAATTTAATGGATATCGCCGACAACATCATTATAGGTGGCGGTATGGCTTATACTTTTGCAAAGGCACAAGGTGGAAAAATTGGAAAGTCTTTGTGCGAAGACGACCGTATGCCATTGGCACTTGAATTAATTGAAAAAGCCAAATCAAAAGGTGTTAATTTATATTTGCCGGTAGACAGTGTAGTGGCTGATAATTTTGCCAACGATGCCAATACCAATGTATCTGACAACAACAATATTGCCGATAATTATATGGGCTTGGACATTGGACCAGTAGCCAGCAAATTGTTTTGTGAAGTGATTTCCAATTCAAAAACAGTTTTATGGAATGGCCCAATGGGTGTATTTGAAATGAGCAGTTTTGAAGCTGGTACCAAAGCGGTAGCGCTTGCTGTGGCTGAACAAACGAAAAATGGTGGATTCAGTTTGATTGGTGGTGGAGACAGTGCAGCTGCTATACACAAATTTCATTTGGCCGACCAAGTATCTTACGTTTCTACCGGTGGTGGTGCCTTGCTTGAATATTTTGAAGGCAAAGAACTTCCAGGTGTAAAAGCAATTTTGGATTAGTTTATTATTCTAATTTCTTGTAGGTTTGAAACCATATATGAGCCAATCGTCTGACATTATATTGAACCATAAGCAAATCAGTCACAAGTTGACCAGATTGGCATGGCAGGTATATGAGAACAACATGGATGAAGAAGTTGTTTGGATAGCGGGAATAGACCAAAGGGGGATGTATATCGCCAATATTATAGCCGCAGAGTTGGCTAAAATCAGCGGGCAAAAAATACAAATCATGCAAATTCAATTGGATCCTGTTTCACTTGAGCCTAGCTACCACTCGTCGAACTCCATGGACAATCTTCAAAATGAAACCATAATTTTAGTCGACGATGTTTTAAACACCGGAAAGACTTTAATGATGGCGATGCTGCCTTTGGTTTCAAAAATGGTGCGAAAAATCCAAGTGGCTGTTTTAGCCTCAAGAAGCCATAGGATGTATCCTATACGTGCCGATTTTGTTGGCATTAGTATGGCTACCACCTTACAAGAGCATCTTAATTTCGACAACAGCAATGAAGCTGATTTGAAATTAATACTGAACTAGTTTTTTAAAATCTATTTTCTATAATTTGCATCAGCTTGCTGTGTATGCCTGTGTTGTCGGCTACAATTGAGCTGCCAAAAAGATAGTCGTCATGGCCATTGAAATCACACAAGCTGCCGCCAGCTTCTTTTACCAATAAGCATCCAGCTGCAACATCCCACGCATGAAGTCCATACTCGAAAAATCCTTCAAAACGGCCACAAGCCACGTAGGCTAAGTCGACCGCCGCAGAGCCCATTCTTCTCAAACCATGTGTGCTTTGCATCAAATCCTTGAGCGTGTGTATGTAGGCATCCATTTGCTCAAAGTCGTAATAAGGAAAGCCTGTAGCCATTAAACTGTTTTTCAATTCTGTTTCTTTAGATACATGAATGGCTTGACCATTGCACCAAGCACCTCCGTTTTTCCAGGCACTGAATAATTCTTTACGGCCAATTTCGTAAACTGCTCCAACCAGTATTTCCTGACCCTCAGCCAAGGCCACACTAACTGAATAAACCGGTAGGCCATGAATAAAATTGGTGGTGCCATCCAATGGGTCAATGATCCAATTTAATGTTTTACGCCCTACATCAGAAGTGTTTTCCTCAGTTATAAATCCTGCTTCAGGAACCAAACCGCTTAATGCGTTAACCAATAGTTTTTCAGCCTCTACATCGACATAGCTAACCAATTGGTTTAAGCCTTTGTCGCTCACTGCATCTAAGGTGAAGTTTTTCCTCTGCTCTGCAATGAAGTGGGCTGTTTCTGTGACAATAGAATTTAACGAAGCGCTTATGTGTTGTAGTTCCATTTTGCAAATATAGATATTCTATGCGTTGAACTTTGACTTGAATTTCCATGATCCCTAGCATTGGTCTGATTCATGCATTTTATTTACCTTTGCCAGATGCAAAATCAAAACAAAGTTTTCTTAATGATATTGGATGGTTGGGGAATTGGTAAACACGATTTTACCGATGGAATTTACAATGCAAAAACCCCATTTGTTGATTCTTTGTTTGATACAGTACCCAATACCACTCTGACAACTTTTGGAAATGCTGTTGGTTTGCCAGAAGGTCAAATGGGAAACAGTGAAGTTGGGCATATGAATATTGGTGCTGGTAGGGTAGTGTGGCAACAGTTGGCGTTAATCAATAAGAAATTTGAAGATGGTTCAGCTGCCGATGAAAAGGTAATTGCTGATTTGGCCAGCTACTGCATACAGAACAACAAACCATTGCATCTAACTGGTTTGGTAAGCGACGGTGGCGTGCACAGCAGCATGGAGCATTTGATTTCATTGTGTAAAATATTTACAGAAAAAGGCGTTCAAGAAATTTTTATCCATGCATTTACGGATGGACGTGATACCGATCCAAACAGTGGAAAAGGATTTGTTCAATATTTAGAATCTAAGATTGAAAACAGCAATGCTAAAATAGCTTCCATAATTGGACGCTACTATGCCATGGATAGAGACAAGCGTTGGGAAAGAATTCACCTTGCTTATGATTTAATGGTGAATGGCAAGGGAAAAAGTTTCCACTCTGCAACGGAAGCTATTCAGGCAGCGTATGATGAAAATATTACCGATGAGTTTATTCAGCCTTCTGTAATTGTTGATGTTGAAAACAATGCTTTGGCAACAATTAAAGATAATGATGCCGTGTTGTGCTTTAATTTTAGAACCGATAGAGGACGACAAATTACGCAAGCCCTAACACAAACAGATTTCCCGGATTTTGGGATGAAAAAGCTTAAGTTGTATTATGCAACCATGACGGAATACGATGCAACCTACCAAGGCGTCCACGTTGTTTTTCATTCAAGCAATGTCAACAATACCCTCGGCGAAGTAATAAGTGCTCAGGGCAAAACCCAATTGAGGAGTGCTGAAACAGAAAAATATCCCCATGTTACTTTCTTTTTCTCAGGTGGGAGAGAAGAGCCCTTTGAAGGAGAATCAAGAATTATGGAGCCTTCTCCTAAGGTAGCGACATACGATTTGCAACCAGAAATGAGTGCTTTGCTTTTGACGGACAAAATAGAGGCTGCCGTGGCCTCAGAACAATTTGATTTTATATGTTTGAACTTCGCCAATACCGATATGGTTGGGCATACTGGTGTTTGGGAAGCAATTATAAAGGCGGCAGAAACTGTTGATGGGTGTGTGAAAAGATTGGTTGAGTTGGCCGTTTCTAAAGGCTATCAAATGTTTATCATTGCAGACCATGGCAATTCAGATGAGGCCCGCAACCCCGATGGTTCTCCAAACACTGCACATAGCATGAATCCCGTGCCTTGTTTTATCATCAGCGATAAATGCAAAACACTAAATCATAAAGGTAAATTGGCCGACGTTGCGCCAAGTATTTTGAAAATGATGGACATTCAAATACCCGCCGAAATGGATGGTATTCCGCTGTTTTAATGGTTGATTAAGTGCTCGCTTAATTCTGCGTCCTCTTCCTCTTCATCATTGCTGTAGCGGAAATACAAGGCGCTGCTTCCTGTGTAGATAAAAGTGCTTACGATGACACCCATTATCGTTCCAAAGATTTGGTTTACCACATAATAGGTCATTGGGTCAGAATGTTCGCGGTTCACAATTAAATGAACCAGCACACCACCTATACCAGAAGCTATACCCATAACAACTAAAGTAACTATTCCCATTAACAAAAGCATAGCAGCCCTTTTGAAGGTTATGTGGGCAAAACTAAAGCCGAAGGCTTCGCTAATGCTCATTTTCCCGTGAACAATGGCTGCAAATCCTAAGGAAAAACGGAGTATGAAAAACAATAGGAAAAAGATGCCTATAAATCCTGCCAACACGCCCAAAATATTGATTGTTTGCATAAGCATAACCACAACAGTCATGAAAATTACAAATGATGCGATGCTTAGGAGATAATACAAAACCATAAATCCAAGTAGGTTTAATAACTGGGGTGAAAACGAAAGCCTAATGGCAGCG
Organism: Bacteroidota bacterium; assembly: GCA_947451105.1. Classification (GTDB taxonomy): domain Bacteria; phylum Bacteroidota; class Bacteroidia; order NS11-12g; family UBA955; genus JABMMZ01. The sequence continues at coordinate 4,619 of CANFXY010000011.1, forward strand.
AAAATACTTCTATTGCTGTTTCTTATTTCGGAATTGTTAAGTTGGTAATAGACATTCATAGACCATATTCCGATAAACAATCCAAAAACCACCAAGGGTAAAAGGTAAATATAGTGTGGCGTTCCAAAAACACCTTCCAACAATGTGTAAGGATCTCCTCCTTTTTTTATTAATTCACCCATCTCTTCCATTTTGGTTTGAACCCCTACAAGGTCAGAAAAATCCCATGAAAAAAGTTTTAAAATCAATGGGGTGTATACGGCTAGTGAAATTAGGCCAATGACAATATTAAGAATTAGAAATTTTAAAAAGACGCGTTTGTATAGTGAAAGAGATCCATTAAAGACCTGATCTCTAAATTGTGCTAAATAGTATTTCATGCTTCAAGTTTAGCTTATGTTTTGTGTTTAATCAAGTATTTAATATTAATTTAATAAATATTCGATTATTTTTGCGTCCTTTATGATTAAAGGGAAAAAAATTGCAGTTGTATTACCTGCGTATAATGCAGCCGCGACCTTAGAAAAAACATATAACGAAATTCCATTTGAAATCGTTGATGAAGTGGTGTTGGTCGACGACAATAGCCGCGATGAGACTATTGCAAAGGCAAAAGAACTTGGAATCAAACACATCATAAAGCATGAAGTGAATAGAGGGTATGGCGGAAATCAGAAGTCATGCTACACCAAGGCCTTGAGCATAGGTGCTGATATTATTGTGATGTTGCACCCTGATTACCAATATACCCCAAAATTAATTGAAAGCATGTCTTACATGATTGCCAACGAAGTTTATCCAGTGGCATTTGGAAGCAGAATATTGGGTAAAGGTGCTTTAAAAGGTGGTATGCCAATGTATAAGTATATTGCCAATAGACTTTTAACTTTGTTTCAGAATATCATGATGGGTCAAAAACTTTCTGAGTACCATACAGGTTACAGGGCCTTCGATAAAAAAATATTTGAAAAAATTAATATAGAAGCTAATTCGGACGATTTCATTTTTGACAATGAAATGATTGCCCAGATTTTTTATGCTGGTTTTGAAATTGGTGAGTTGACTTGTCCAACCAAATATTTTGATGAGGCAAGCAGCATTAATTTCAAAAGAAGCAGTATTTATGGACTAGGTGTTTTAAAAGTGTCTATACTTTACCGCTTAAACAAATGGGGTTTTACAAAGAGTAAAATCTTTAAAGTCTAATTTATTTGCAAAAATCATTTCGGTATTTTTGGGCTTCTTTATAGCCAATTTCTACCGACTTTTGCCAATCAGAGCAAGCTTCTCCCTGAAGTTTTAAATTGTTGTAGGCTATTCCTCTAAGCATAAGTAGCAGGCCCATGTTGCTGTATTCTGTGTCTAAGGCTTTGCCAAAACTTAATATTGCTTCTTGGTTTTTCCCTTCTTGCAAATAGCAAAATCCAATATTAAAATAGTATTCAGAATTGTATTTGTCTTTAGAGCTCAGGAACTGATAGTCTCTAACTGCCTCATCATAGCGTTTAAGTGAGGTGTAGGCATCTGCTCTGTTATACAAGGCCGCTTTGTTGTCGGGATATAAAAGTAAAATAACATTGTAGGCATCTATGGCTTCTGAAAAACGTTGAGCATCATAGTATATGTTTCCTTTGCACATCCAGATAGCAGTGTCATTGGCATCTGGTCTAAGACAAATGTCGAGGTCTGCAATGGCCAATTCAATAGCGTTTATTTCGGCGTATACGAGGGCCCGCGATTTTAAAGTTTCAAAATCATTGGGATGTAATTTTAAATATTCAGAGTAATAGGCGATTGCGGATTTATATTCTTGCATGTCCTCCATTAGGAGGGCGAGACTGCTTAACACCCTGTCGTCTTTAGGCACGCGACTTTGATACAATAAAAAATCAGCTTCTGAAAAAGTGTAATTCTTTATGGCATGTTCTGCCAAGGCGCGGTTGTAATAGGCCTCATATAAGCTTGAATCTAGTCGCAAAGCCTGGTTAAAGTCAACCAAGGCAATATTGTGTTTATTGAGCAAAAGGTAGCAGGTGCCTCTTTGAAAATAGGCCTCGGCATAATTTGACCTCTGTGAAATACAATTGTCAAATTCAATGATTGCATTTTTGTAGTTCTTCGCTTGAACAAAAGCCATGCCTTTTGACATGTTTGAATCAAGTTTGTTGCTTGCATTCAAAGCAGCAATAAAACAGAAACTTATTGGAAGAACAAAGAGTTTGATGCGCATATTGAACAAAAATAAAGCATAATAATTTGAAATTTAAAAATAGATATCTACTATTGTGGAATGATGAATATTGAAGTGGTGTTAAGTCCTGCGTTGTTGCACTTGTCAGATATTAAAGATAAGAATGTTGTGGTGATAGACATATTGCGTGCAACATCTACGATCTGCACTGCAATTCACGAAGGAGCAGAAGCGGTTAAGGCGGTTAAAGACATTGAGCAAGCAAAAGGCTTAGGCTCAAAAGGCTATTTAACAGCTGCCGAGAGAAATGGGCAAAAACTAGAAGGATTTGACATGGGAAATTCTCCATTTGAGTGCATGAATGGAAAAGTTAGAGGTCGGAAAATTGCATTAACTACCACCAATGGAACAAAGTGTATTGAAGCCGCTGCCGCTGATGGCGCCGCTAATGTATTAAGCGGGAGCTTTTTGAATTTGGAGGCTACTGCAGATTGGTTGACTAAAGATGGTCGCGATGTTGTTTTATTCTGTGCAGGTTGGAAAGACAGTTTTAATCTCGAAGACACACTTTATGCCGGTGCTATGGCAAAAATCTTAGGGGAGAAAACATCTTGTGTAATTGATTGTGATGCGGCCTTTATGTCCATTGATTTATACAATATTGCGCAAGATAATCTTATGGATTATTTGAAGAAGTCATCTCATTATAAGAGATTGTCTCATCTGCACCACGATGAAGACATGGTTTATTGTTTGCAAAAGTCTATTTTTCAGACAGTTGTAGGGATTGTGGATACTGAGATGAAAAAAATGTAAACTTTTTATTAATTGAATTCTTGTTATTTCATACATTTGACCAATTAAATATATTTATTTTATGAAGAAACTTATACTATCATTAGTTACCGTTTTGTTTTTTACCGCATTGTCAGCACAATATTATTATGTGCCATACATGAATGCTGGTCAAAATCCACGCGGTCTTAACAAAGACGCAGAATATCCAGTAGGTGGAGGTATTTCTGCAGGTTGGACAACATTATTGGCTGGAGATCAAACAACCCCAGTTTGGTCATCTAGAACAAAATTGCCGTTTACTTTTAACTTTAATGGCACAAATTATGATTCATTTTATGTTTCATCATCAGGTGTTTTAACTTTCTCTTCAGTGGTTGGTGCGGCCCCAGCATACGCAAGTGCAGCATTGCCTGATGCAACGATCCCTAACAATTCTGCTTGTATTAGAGGTATTTTGACAACCGGTGCAAACAGCGCTTATGCCAACATCGTTACCAAAACATTTGGCAATGCTGGAAGCCGTCAATTCTATGTAACTTTTAGTGCTTACAATGAATTGAGTTTAGGAAGCTCTGCTTACTTATGGGTTTCAATTATGTTGGAAGAAGGTTCAAACAGCATTTATTTTGTAGACCAACGTAAATACCCTACAACAGCAACTAAAGTTGCCATGGGTGTTCAAATCAACTCAAGTTCTGCATACAGTGTTGCAGGTTCTCCAAATTTGAACTTAACTGCAACCAGCACAGCTAGTGATGCAGATAACTCATATTATAAATTTTCAAGAGGTGTTCAACCTGCTTACAATGCAGAAGGAATACTGAATACAGTTCCTGATTACTTGGCTTTGACTCAAGTTCCTTTTAACATCAAAGCCGTATTCAAAAATATCGGTACGGTTGCGATTTCATCTTGCAATATCAATTATTCAATTAACAATGGTCCTAAAGTAACCGCTCCAGCCACAGTAAGTATGGCAAGTTACGCGACTGCAACTGTGACATCAACTGCTACTTGGACGCCAACTATGGTTGGTACATACAAAGTAACAGTTTGGTTAAGCAACATCAACGGAAACGCTGATGAACAAGGTGCAAATGACAGTGCAATTAAAAATGTTATTGTTGTTCCTGATTTCGTTCAAAGAGTTGCTTTGCATGAAGTATTTACTTCTTCAACATGTGGACCATGTGTTGCCGGTAATATCAACATAGACAATAATATTTTCCCTAAATACGATCCAAGTCAATATGCGGTTATTAAATACCAAATGAGCTGGCCTGGAACTGGTGATCCATACACCACGGCTGAGGGCAATGTTAGAAGAACATTATACGCTGTAAACTCAATTCCTAATATGCAAGTAGACGGTGGTTGGAATGGTAACGCAGGTTCATATACTGTTGCTTTGTTCGATCAATTTACGGCTAAACCAGCATTCATCAAAATTGAATCTACCCACAAAATCAACTTCAAAAAAGTAACAGTTGACGTTAAAGTTACTCCATTGTCTGATTTCAACAACCCTAACATGAAAGTGTTTGTGGCTATCTTAGAAAAGACAACAGTTAAAAACGTTAAATCAAACGGTGAAACTGAATTCCACCACGTATTGAAAAAGATGCTTCCAGATGCTAACGGTACCGCTTTAGGTGCTGTAACAAAAGGTACTGCAAAAGTATTCCCTACAATGACTTTCACCGTTCCTGGTAACGTAAGATTGCCAATTGATGGTCAAACCGCTAACATTATCAACTTAGCAACTGAAAACAGCATTGAAGAATTACAAGACTGTGAAGTGGTTGTGTTTATCCAAGATATAGCGACTAAAGAAGTATTCCAAGCCGCAAATTCTGCAGGTACTATTTTGTCAGTTGACGATGTAAACAACGAAACTTCTGGTATCAGAGTTTACCCTAACCCAAGTGCAGCTGGTTCTACCAACTTAAGCTTTAACTTAAACAGCACTGAGCAAGTGAAAGTAAATGTTTACAACACTTTAGGTCAAGTGGTATTAAGTATCGATGCTAAAGATTTAGTACAAGGTTCTAACAGCATCACTTTAAACACTGAGTCTTTCGCTAAAGGCGTTTACACAGTAAAAATTGAAGGCAATGGTTTCTCTTCTATGGAGAAATTCATCATCCAATAATATTTTTAAAAATAATCAAAAAGCCCGAAATAAAATTCGGGCTTTTTGCGTTTTATGTTTTTGTATTCAATCAACATGGCTAAAATAAAAATTTCAATTATAGGAATTACAGGGTTCATGCTTTTACTAGGAGCATGTCACAAGGATAAGACCCAATCGAACAATGACATTGTTGGGTTTCTTGCTCCAACGGCTATACAAAAGAAGGTAGCTATTCTCGAAGATTTTTCAGGAGTTGGATGCGTGTTGTCTCCTTACGCGCATCAAATATCTAAGGCAATAAGGGATTCTAATCCCGGGAAATTTATTGTCATGGAAGTTCATGCCGGTTCTTATGCAAATCTGACATCGGGGTGGCCTAATTTTAAGACCGCTTTTGGAAGTTTATTGGTTACCCAAGCAAAAGTCTCAACCTATCCAGCGGGCACAATGAATAGAATTCAGTGTGCGAAGTTTGGATTAATTCCAATTTCGCCAGGAGCTTATGCCCTGCCGAGAGGTGCGTGGGGAACGGCTGCAAACCAAGTTTTTAGAATGGATGCTCCGGTAAACCTTGGTGCCGAAGCTACATACGATACGAATGGTAGGGTATTAACGGTTGTCGTAGATCTATACTATACCAGTAATCAAATGGGCCAAAATAATTTAAATGTATTATTGCTACAAGACCATTTGTTCTCTAAACAGTGCATACTTACTGGATTTGAAAAGTCAGAAATTATTATCTATGAGCAAAACAATGTAGTAAGAGATTTTATAACAGGACAGTGGGGTGAAGTCATAACAGAAAATAAAACCCAAGGTTCTAAATTGAGGAAAATTTATAAATATAGAGTACCTGCTGATTACAATGGAATATCAGCGGAGGGAGGGGGAGCTGTAGTAATAGACAATTTAAAAGTTGTTGCCTTTGTCGCCGAAGGTCAGACAAATATTTTAAATGCAGTTGAAGTTGATGTTCAATAACTTATAATTTGAATTGTAAAAATTTTGTAAAAGTCCCGAATTTTAATTCGGGACTTTTTTGTTTTAGATATTTATTTCCTACATTTGCTTCAATTAAGAAATATAAAATGAAAAAATTAGCCATCTTATTTACAGCTTTTGCTTTTGCATCGGTTGTATTTGTGTCTTGCAAAAAGACTACTGAAGCGCCTGCAGCAGATCAAGGTATCGTTGTAGAACAAAAAAACACATCAATTATCAATAAATTCACTGGAACCAACTGTTACTATTGCGGTGACTGGGGATGGCCAATGTTTACAGGCTTAATTGATGCCCACCACGGTGTTGATGCAGTTTGTATTGGTTCATACAGCCAAAACTCATTCGCTCAATTGTTGATTAACTCTTTCGCAACTGCAATGGACAAACGTTTACCAGTTGCTGCAGGTTACCCTACATTCTCTGCTAACTTCTACGATGCATGGACAAATGCTACAACCTTGCAAGCAATGACTGCTAACATCGAAACTAAAATCAGCGAGCACAAAGCTGCTGCAGTAGTTGCTAACAGCGGTTTGACATACAAAGTTGTTGGAAATGACATCGTTTTCAATACTAGAACTAAATTCTTCCAAGCAGCTACAGGTGAGTACAACATCTCTGTTGTTGTTTTAGAAGATGGTGTTATCGCTAACCAAGCAGGTCCTAACGGTGGAGCTAACGCTTCTCACCACAAAGTGTTGCGTTCATCTAACGGTGACTGGGGTACTTTGGTTACCAACGGTGACGTGGCTGCAGGTACTCAATTTGACCAAACCATCACCATCACTAAAGATGCTGCTTGGAATATGGCTAACGTTGAATTCGCTACTTTACTTTGGAAAAAGAACGGAACCAAATGGGATTTCGTAAATGCTCACTTGCATAAAAACTAATTAAAAGTTTTAAAACTTTAAAAAGTCCTGAATTTATTCAGGACTTTTTTTTTCGCTTTTTTTTTGTTATTATTGTTTTTAAATGAGGAGTTTAAGTTTAATCTTTTTTGCATTTATTTGTGCTGTCTCAAGTTATGGGCAGTCTTATTTTGCAGTTAGAAACGATGGTGAAATTCCTCAAGGGTATTATCTAGATAAGGTGTACGATTTCGACAAAGCCATCTTGCTTAATCAACCCTCTAATCAAGTGCTGTCAGCTGAAGATCAAATTCCTTTTACCTTTTATTTTTACAACACACCGTATACAAAATTTAGAGCTTCAGACAATGGGTATATTACGTTTAATGAAAATGCAACAAGCTCCGAAGTGCCAGATACCATTTTGCCTGAAAATAGCATCGTGGCTTTCGGTAAAGATTTGAAATTGCAAAAATTACCTGCCCCTAATGAAGGGGTTGGCACGCAGGTGTATTCTTATACCGTGGGTAAAGCGCCCAATAGAAGCCATATTATCCAATATTATGGTGCCAGTTTGGCTGGCGATTTATTGATACCGCCTATTAACAATTCATCGATTTTCGCCTTTGCAATAGTGTTGCACGAGGGACCAGAAGGGCGCTTTGATTTGGTGTATTCTCCCTACGGGAATAGATTTTCAAAAGGCAGTATTGGCTGTTCTTCAATTGCAAATGCTTCTAAAACATTGTTTAGAGATTCGTTGGTATTCTTACCCTATCAGTTTTCTTTTAATGTAAATGATTTTATTGTTTACCAATTTCATTATGGAACCCAGTCAAAATACGATCTTGCCTTCAAAGAAATCAAAGTTGAAAAAGTATATCCATTTAATTCTGTCGTCAATTTTAAAGGGAAAATGGCCAATTGGGGCAAGAATGCTGTTCAATCTTATACGGTAAATTATTCCATTAATGCAGGGGACACCATTTCATATTTGATAGACCAACAAGATTTATTGCCCAATGGGGAAAGCGGTATGGTATTTAACCACCCAATTTCATGGCTTAGTGGGGCATTGGGTAGTTTAAACGAAGTTAATATTTGGCTTTCTGATCCTAACAGTGATACGGATGGTGTGGCCGCAAATAGCCACTATAACAAAACAGTTTTAAGGAATAACAATACAAATTTAGCAGATAGAAATGTGCTCATAGAAGAGGGCACAGGCGCTTGGTGCGGTTATTGTCCGGATGCCAACTTGATTATAAACGCCGCGTGTAAACAATTTGGCAGAAGAGTGATACCCATTTCTTATCATTTCGATGACAGTATGAGCACCGATGATGGCAATCTATTCCTTAGTCAGTACATAAACAGTTACCCAGATGCCATCATCGACCGTAAAATTTTATTGGGAAGCAATAAGACTTGGATAGATGAATTGAATTCTCGAATGAATATCAAAGCACCTGTCGAAGTGTATATTCAAAATAAAGTATTCAATCCACAAACCAGGGTAATATCTTACCGAGTGCGCGTTAAGTTTGTCGACTATTGGTATGGTGTCTTGCGCATTGGAAGTGCCGTAACTGAGGATAAGGTTCGCGGCATGGCAAATCCATTTATTTGGAGCCAAAACAACTATTACAGCAAGAATAATCCCAGTGGGGCAGCAGGAGGAAACACGCACCCAATGTACAATGAAAGTGTTGTTATTGATGGTTATTGGCATGAACATGTTCAAAAGGCAAATCCTTCAGGTGTATGGGGAATTCCAAACTTAATGCCGCAACTAGTGGCGCCCAATTCAGAATATTTTGCAGACTTTACCTATACCTTGCCGCCCGCATCATTTGTCTCTTATTCAAGCGACTATAATTCTGAGTTTTGCAGCACCATTGATGCAATAGGGCAAAATGAAGGCCTACATATTCCAGCCAATATCAACCTAATTGGCTTTGTTGAAGAATACGATGACAACGATGTGTTTAACCGACCTATTATCAATGCAGCCAGTGCCCCATTGTGGGATTTGGTTTCAGTCAAACAAATGAATGTATTAGGCGAAGCACTTTCACTTTACCCTAATCCTGCAGCCGAGCAATTCAAAGTTCAATTTAATTTAGCGTCATCCACAGAGATTGCGATAGAACTTTATTCAATGAATGGACAATTGATGCAAACCATAATACAGAATTGTTCTGAGGGGCAAAATACCATTGTTGTAAATACACAAACATACCCAAAGGGATTGTATACATTGAAAATGGTTTTAAATGACAAAGTCATTGTTAAACCGCTTGTCTTGCAATAAGTTGCTATTGCTTTTGTATTTGTGTAAAATTGGTAGACAATAAACGGGTTTAAAAATCGTACCTTTGCGGCGCAATGCAAAGCCAATCAAAAACAATCAAATCTGCTTTAATTTCTGTCTACCACAAAGACAATCTAGAACCAATCGTAAGACAATTGGCCCAATTGGGTGTTCAAATTTATTCTACAGGTGGTACCTTAAGTTTTATTGAAAAACTAGGGTTGCCAGTCACTGCAGTTGAAGCCTACACAGGATTTCCTGAAATTTTAGATGGTCGCGTTAAAACTTTACACCCAAATATTTTTGGTGGGATATTGGCACGCCGTGACAATCCAAAGGACATTCAAGAACTAGGGCAACACAACATCAATCTTATTGATTTGGTTATCGTTGATTTATATCCTTTTGAAGATACCGTAAAAAGCAGCAACGATGAGGCTGAAATTATCGAAAAGATAGATATTGGTGGTATTTCATTAATACGCGCTGCGGCAAAAAACTTCAACGACACATTAATCGTTTCAAATAGAAACCAGTACCAAGATTTATTAAATATTTTGCTTGAAAAAAATGGTTCTACGGATCTAAGCGACCGCAAACTATTTGCAGCGAAAGCTTTTATGAATTCCTCGCATTACGACACCGCGATTTTCAACTACTTTAACCAAGACTTGGCCTTGCCTGCATTTAAACACAGTGTTATGGATTCTAAAGCTTTGCGTTATGGAGAGAATCCACACCAATCAGGCACTTTCCACGGTGATTTAAATGAGGTTTTTGAAATATTAAACGGCAGAGAATTGTCTTACAACAACCTAGTGGATGTTGAAGCTTCTTTGAATTTAATTGCTGAATTTTCAGAGCCTAGTTTTGCCATCATTAAGCACACCAATTCGTGCGGACTTGCCAGCAGAGCCACTTTATTGGATGCCTACAAAGCAGCCTATGCTTGCGACACAACCTCTGCATTTGGCGGTGTATTGGCTTGTAACCGTGAAGTGGATTTAGAAACAGCCAATGAAATCAACAATTTGTTTTTCGAAGTTTTAAGCGCGCCTTCATACACCGAAGAGGCCTTAGACATTTTAAAACAAAAAAAGAATAGAATCATTATCCGTCTTAAAAAGACAGTCAACAATAAAACCATGTTCAAGAGTTTGTTAAACGGTGTGCTTGAGCAACAAGTTGATTGGAGTTCTGAATCAGCCAATGATTTCAAAGTGGTAACAGAAAAGCAAATGACTGCAGAACAGTTAAGCGATTTGGAATTTGCTATTAAAGCGGTAAAACACCTTAAATCTAATGGTATTGCCTTGGTAAAAAACAAACAATTAATTGGAATGGGCTGTGGTCAAACATCTAGAATAGATGCCCTTGAATCAGCGGTTAAAAAATCAAATGCTTTTGGCTTTGACACCAATGGTGCAGTGATGGCTTCTGAGGCATTTTTCCCTTTCCCAGATTGTGTCGATATTTCTCATCAAGCTGGCGTAGTTGCAATTGCGCAACCGGGTGGCAGCATAAAAGACCAAGAGAGCATTGACGCCGCAAATAGAAATGGTCAAGCCATGGTGTTGACGGGCATACGCCACTTTAAACACTAAACTCTAAAAGGTTTTTTCTTTCTGGTTTGTATCAATCCTGTATAACGTAATTCCGCCCTTGATTGCAGCGGCAGCGCGCTATTTGTGTGGGCTAAGTTTTTGCAGGTGTATAGTGGCGCCCGGTAGCAAGCCAATAGACACCCAGCAAAAAAGGCCACAGAGACAGAGCCTACAGCGGAAAGCAAGTTAAGGCGGCATCAAACATATGTTCAGGTTAATGATGAGATGTATCATGTTTTTTTTATAATCCACATGAAATATTAAGCATTTTAAGTGCTAAATTCGCCTGTAATGGCACATGTATCAGCAAAGGCTTTTTTAATCGAAGCAGGTGAAATAGCCCGTTTTGCCTCACGCTTTTTTAGTGCTTTGTTTAAGCCCAAACAAGAGTGGAGAGAGTTGTTGAGACAGGCCTATTTTATTGGGTATAAATCATTGGGTTTGGTTGGACTTACAGCCTTTATTATGGGACTTGTGCTGACCATACAATCTCGCCCAACCTTGGTTGAATTTGGTGCTGAAGCTTGGTTGCCTAAAATGGTTTCTGTATCGCTTATTCGTGAAATTGTCCCCGTGATAACAGCCCTTATATGTGCTGGAAAAATTGGTTCCAGCATAGGTGCGGAACTTGGTTCAATGAAAGTAACCGAACAGATAGATGCCATGGAAGTCTCTGGTACCAATCCATTCAAATATTTAGTTGTCACCCGTGTGCTGGCCAGCAGTTTGATGATACCCGTTTTAGCCGTTATAGCAGCTGCGATATCTTTGTACGGAGCTTATCTAGGCACCAACATAAAAGGGGTGGTAAGTTGGCAGTTGTATTGGACTCAAGTATTTGAAGCCTTAACATACAGCGATGCATTGCCTGCTTTTATTAAGACCTACTTTTTCGGTTTTGCCATCGGTATCATTGGTTGCTACAAGGGGTTTAACTCCAGCAAAGGAACCGAGGGTGTTGGACAATCGGCAAACTCTGCTGTTGTTCTCTCTTCTCTAATGGTTTTTGTTATTGATTTAATTGCGGTTCAATTGGCCGATTTAATGGGTTTAACCTAATGGAAATTAATCAGAAATTAAATATCGAGAATGTAATTGAGGTTAATGGCTTATGCAAGTCATTTGGGGCGAATACCGTTCTTAATAATTTTGACTTTAGACTCAAGCGTGGCGAGAATGCAGTGGTGCTCGGTAAGTCAGGTTCCGGAAAGTCTGTATTCATTAAGTGCATTATTGGTCTGCTTACTGCCGACTCTGGAAAAATAAATGTCTTAGACTACAATATATCTGATTTGAATTCTGATGCCTTAGATGCTTTGCGTATGCGCATGGGTTTTCTGTTTCAAAGCAATGCCTTGTATGATTCAATGACCGTGAGAGAAAATTTGGAATTTCCACTCAGAAGGCATGGTAAAGACATGGACAACAAAGAGGTTTATGCAGCAGTTAAAGAAGCGTTAGAGAGTGTTGGATTGCCTCATACGGAGAACATGATGCCTGCTGAATTGTCTGGTGGTATGAAGAAAAGAATTGCCATTGCGCGAACGTTGATTTTGAAACCTGAAATTATTTTATACGACGAGCCCACCACGGGCTTAGATCCAATTACAGGAAGGGAGATTGACGATTTAATTGTTAAAATCCAAAGGGAATACAAAACCTCTTCTATCATCATTTCCCACGACATGCATTGTGTGAAAGCTGTGGCGAATAGAATTGTAATGCTGATTGATGGCAGGGCGTATATGGAAGGAGATTACAACAGTCTGTCAACCTGCAGCGACAGAAAGGTACTTGATTTTTTTGATTAATTATGGGAAACGATAACAGTAAAAATATTAAACTCGGCGTATTTGTTTTGCTTGGCACAGTTTTTTTAATTGTGGCCATGTATTTTATAGGGGCCAAACAAAGTCTTTTTTCATCAACCATAAAAGTAACTGCGGTCTTTCATACAGTTGATGGGCTTATGCCAGGAAACAATGTTCGTTTTGCTGGCATTGATATCGGAACGGTTGAGAAAGTAGACATTCAAAGCGATTCTTCCGTTTTGGTGACCATGTTAATAGAAGAAAGTTCTGTGAATTATATTTATAAAAACGCAATAGCAAGTATTGGTTCTGATGGTTTAATGGGCAATAAATTAATCAACATTAATTCTGCCCACATGAAGTCTGATGTTGTGCAGGATGGCGATGTCTTGGTGTCTGTGCAGCCTATAGAGACCGAAGGTATGATGAGAACGTTGGGGCAAACCAATGACGATGTGTCTACCATAGCAAGAAATTTGAGAATTATAACCGACAGAATCAACAATTCAAATACCTTATGGACCCTTTTAATGGATCCAAACATTAGTGAAAACTTGAAATCTGCCATCGTCAGCATTCGCAAAACGGGTGAAAAATCAGCCATAATAACAGGCGATTTGAGTGAAATTATGGCTTCCATTAAGAATGGAAAGGGTACACTTGGAGCGCTGATTACCGATACTGTAATGTCAAACCAACTGAAGCAAACCATTGTGAAAATTCATTACATTTCAGATACGATGGCACAAATTTCCGGTGATTTGAAATTCGTTACCGCCCATGTGAAAAAAGGAGAGGGCGCTATCGGCGCTTTGTTTATGGATACTTTGTTTGCTGCAGACTTAAAACAATCGATGTTAAACGTAAAACACAGCAGCAAAGGTTTGAACGAAAATTTGGACGCCATTAAGTCGAGTTTCTTGTTGAAAAAATACTTTAAAAAACAAGAGAAGAAAAAGGCTGTGAATCCTTAAGATTCTCAATTTCCTTTTCAAATCTTATCTATATCTTTGAGCCTTCAATGGGCGATCTTCTTAACATCAAAGAAATTATTTCTAATCTACCTGAACAACCAGGGGTTTATAAGTATTTTGATGAAAAAGAGGAAATCATTTATGTTGGGAAAGCGAAAAATTTGAAGAAGCGTGTTAATTCTTATTTTGTAAAAAAACACGACAACAACAAAACGAATGTGCTCGTTTCTAAAATTCGCAACATTCAATACACCATAGTTGATACCGAATTCGATGCGCTCTTGCTTGAAAACACATTGATTAAAGAGCTGCAACCGCGTTACAACATCAATTTAAAAGATGACAAATCTTACCCCTTAATTAAAATTACCAAAGAGGCTTTTCCTAAAGTTTATGCGGTTAGAAATCCTGTAAAAGACGGAAGCGAATATTTTGGCCCCTATGCAAGTGGCAAAATGATGCACACCATTCTTGAATTAACCCAGAAGCTTTACCCTACAAGGAATTGCAACTTGAATTTGAATGCTAAGAATATAGCCAACGGGAATTTTAAAGTTTGTCTTGAATACCAAATTGGAAATTGTAAAGGGCCTTGTCAAGGCTTCCAATCTGAGGAGTCATACAAGCAGACGATTTCCAACATTAAGCATATTTTACGCGGAAATTTGGCGGAAGTAAAAAGGCACATCAAAACCCAAATTGACGATGCTGTTTCCCGATTGGCCTTCGAAGAAGCCCAAGAATACAAAGAGAAGCTTTTGTCGCTGGAATCCTATCAATCCAAATCTACGGTCGTTAACAACAGCATCAACAATGTTGATGTGTTTGGGATTGTTAGTTCAAGCAGCGCGGCTTTCATCAATTATTTAAGGGTAGTGGATGGTATGATCATACAATCCCAAAACCTAGAAATCAAAAAGAAAATTGATGAAAGTGATGAGGAGATTTTGTTGAATGCTATTGCCCAATTTAAAAACTCCAACCAATGGGAAAGCAAAGAGTTTATTGTTCCTATTCAACTTGAAATTGACTCTAAAATTCCAATGACGGTGCCAACTGCGGGCGATAGAAAGAAGTTGCTCGACTTAAGCATGAAGAACGCATTTTATTTAAAACAAGAGCGTCAATTGGCTGCAGATAAGTTAGATCCTACCTTGAAAGTTGACCGCTTGCTAACCCAAATGCAAAAAGATTTAAGGCTTACGGCTTTGCCTCGCCACATAGAATGTTTTGACAACTCCAACATTCAAGGAACAAACCCTGTTTCTGCTTGTGTGGTGTTTAAGAACGGCCGACCAAGTAAAAGTGACTATAGACATTTTAACATCAAAACGGTTGAAGGTCCTAACGACTTTGCCAGTATGATAGAGGTACTCACCCGTCGCTATACCCGTTTGCTTCAAGAAAATTCACCCTTGCCCGATTTGGTGGTTGTGGATGGAGGGAAAGGCCAATTGAGCTCAGCCGTTGAAGCTTTCAGGGTAATGGGTATTTATGGAAAAGTGCCCGTCATAGGTATCGCAAAAAGATTGGAAGAACTGTATTATCCAAATGACTCTTTGCCTTTGTATTTGGATAAAAAATCGGAAACCTTAAAGGTCATACAGCAGATGCGCGATGAAGCCCACAGGTTCGGCATCACCCACCACAGAAATAGAAGAAGCAAAGGCTTTACCATTACCAGTTTAACGGAAATAGATGGCGTAGGGGAGAAAACCAGCCAAATCTTATTGTCCGCTTTTAAATCGGTTAAGAAAATTAAAGAGGCCTCTGAAGAGGATTTAAGTAAAATTATTGGGGCTAAATTAGCCAAATCTGTTTTCCTGCACTTTAATGAAGACAATTGATTTTAATCTTGAGCATATAGAGGCAGTGAAAATGCGTCTTTACAACTTTGCAAATCAATTTGATGTTTGCCATGTTTACGACAGCAATCAAAAATCTTCCGCTTGTGTGGAGGATGTTTATGAGTTTTTACTGGGGCTTGGTTCAAAGCGAAAATATAACGGAAGCCTAAGCGATCAATTAAAAGAAGCTGAACGATCTGAGTTTTGGAAGTTCTTAGCCATTCCATATAATAAGGTTGAAGAAATTGACCATGCCTTGGTATTTGAGCCTTTGTTGGTGTTTTCGATTGTGAAAAACAGCCACACGTTGAGGATAATAAACAATGGAATTGATGAGCAAAGCTTTAGAGATTGGGTAAGTGCTTTTGAAAATTATACTTATGAGCCGAATGTCATTAAATTAACGGCCGACTTCCAAACCATAACATCAAAAGACCTCTACGTAAAACAGGTTGAACAAATTAGAAAGGACATTTACAATGGGGTGTTTTATGAAATGAATTATTGTATAGAATTCAAGGCCTCTATGCATGCCGATAACCTCTTGCCTTGTTTTCTTGAGCTTAATTCATTGACCCAGGCACCTTTCGCGGCCTATGTAAAGCATAGCGAAATAACCATGCTTTGCAGTTCACCCGAGCGCTTTATTAAAAGGGAAGGGCAGCACTTGTTGTCACAGCCTATAAAGGGTACAAATGCGCGCTTGCACAGCGAAGAAAATATAAGACAATTAAATGCTTTGAGCACTTCTATAAAAGAAAGAGCAGAGAATGTAATGATAGTTGATTTGGTGCGCAATGACATGGCAAAAATCTCCCAAGCAGGAACTGTAAAAGTAAAGGAACTGTGTGGAGCTTATGCCTACAAGTCGGTTAACCATTTGGTGTCGACCATAAAATCTGAATTAAATGATGGCACGAATTGCTTGGATGCATTTCAAGCCTTGTTCCCTATGGGAAGTATGACTGGGGCGCCAAAACTTGAGGTGATGAAGCATATTTTAGACTATGAATGTCAGGAACGTGGGTTTTACAGCGGTTGCATTGGGTATATGGATCCCAATGGCGATTTTGATTTCAATGTGTGCATTAGAACTCTAATATACCAAGCGGACAAAAAAGAAATTTCTTTTAAAGTAGGTAGTGCAATAACCTACGACTCAAGTCCAGAGCAAGAATATGATGAATGCATGATTAAAGGCAGCAGAATGTTAAGTGTCTTTAAAAAAGACTAATTATCTCTTGCCTTTTTTCTTCGGCTTGCCTTTTACTGGTGGGACATAGGTTTTCTTAGAGTTTTCCTCGTCTTCTTTAAGTAAAGTACGCCAATCGTTTTGGGTTTCATCGTTTGTAAAGCTGATGGTTTCCTCGTACAAACCTTTGTCAATTTTCATCACTTCAACAGGGCTACCAATATATTCTTCGATGTCTTTCAGCAAAGTCTTTTCTTCTTTGCTACAGAAGGAAACGGCTTGACCTTTTTGCACACCTCTGCCGGTACGGCCAACTCTGTGCACATAATTTTCAGGAACTTCGGGCAAATCATAGTTTACCACATAATCAACATTTGGAATGTCTATACCACGCGAACTGACATCGGTTGCGATAAGGATGTTGTTTTTTCCCAATTTAAAGTCGTTTAACACCGACATACGGTCAGATTGCTCCTTGTCGCCGTGAATGGTTTCAGAATGTATGCCAGCGCGTTCTAGGGCCTTGCAAACTCTTTCTGCTCTAACTTTGGTTCTTACAAAGATAATAATCTTGCTTTCCGGGAATTCATTGACCAAACGTTCCATGAAAAAACGTTTATCGTCCATCTCAATGAAGGCCACTGCATGTTCTATGTTCTTATTGACAGGATTGTCTGGAGAAATCTGGATACGAATTGCATTTCTAACAATGCTGTAGGCTAATTTTTTAATGCGCTCATTTATAGTTGCCGAAAAGAACAAGGTTTGTCTTTCCCTTGGAATGTGGCGCATAATGTCTGTAATGTCTTTTAAGAAGCCTAAATCGAGCATGTGGTCGGCTTCATCTACCACCAAAGTTTCAAGGTTTTTCAAATCCACATAGCCTTGGTTGATTAGGTCAAACATTCTACCTGGCGTACTAATTAAGATATCGACCCCATGTTTTAATTTGAAAATTTGATTGTCTTGATCTACACCACCATACAAACTTAACACATGAACGCCTGTACCTTTTCCAATTGCATCAAATGCTTCAGCGATTTGTATGGCCAGTTCACGGGTTGGTACCATTACCAAGCATTTTATTCCATTGTATTTAACGACTTTTTTTTGTTTGGCAATGAAGTCTAACAAAGGAATTGCAAATGCAGCCGTCTTTCCCGTTCCTGTTTGAGCAATGGCAAGTACATCTTCTCCTTTCATAATGGGACCAATGGCTTTGTATTGAATGTCCGTTGGTTTTTTAAAACCCAGACTGGCCAAATTTTCTTTGATTAAAGGGAGGAAATCGTATTGTTCAAATCTCATGCTTGCTGCTGCTTATCGCTTTGCAAAAGTACTCAATAGATTCTAAAGTTTTAGTTTTCCTTTTGAAAGGGGCGCAGGAAAGTATAGCGCAAAAAAAATCCCGAATTGCTTCGGGATTTTTAAGTATTGTTTTGAGATTATCTCATTTTTTTGTTTTTCTTACCGATACCACTTGAAGGTAGTACTTTGTTGCGTTTGCTGCTGTTACCAATTGGAGAACCAATTCTAATCATTGCGCAACGGAAACCGATGGTAGAAGTAGATAAGTTCTCATCTAACCATCTGCGTGTTCCTGGACTCATCCAGTATGCTCTATCGTTCCAAGAACCACCTTTGTAAACACGAGCCTTGTCATTGATTAAAGTTGTTACACCGTATTCGTATTGTTGCTCTTCGTTGTTGTAAGTGGTAGCATCTTTGTAACCAATGTTATCAGATACTTTATAGTTTCTTCTGTTGATGTTTTGAGATTCTTTAACTGGTTCGAAAACTAAACGGCCCAATGAATCTTTCTCAGAAATTTCACCATACTCATCCAATTGTACTTGGGTGAACACGTTACCACGGAAGGTATTGAAGTCATCCATATCTTCTAAAGATAGTGGACGGTATACGTCTTTTACCCATTCGCTAACGTTGCCAGCCATGTTGTATAAACCGTAATCGTTAGGCCAATATGAGAAAACAGGCGTGGTGATAAAACCAGCGTCGTTCAACTGAGACGCGATACCACCTTGGTCACCCTTGTCTCTTTTGAAGTTAGCCATAATCTTACCTCTATCTTTTTCTTTACCATGCGTCATTCTAACGGTTAAGTCATTCCAAGCGTAGATTCTTTTCTCGTCGGTGTTCTCAAATTGAGAGTTACCGATAGCACCTTGGGCTGCATATTCCCACTCAGCTTCAGTTGGTAATCTGTATTCTGGTAGTAAGATACCATCTTTAACAGCTACATCTCTTTTGCCTTTTTTGGTTCTGTAATCTCTCATCATGCCTTTGCTTTTTTTGCGGGTAGCAGGATCGTATTGATTAGCCAAATATGATTTGGTGTTGAAGTTGTCTTGGTCAACAACACGTTTGTCTACATAAGGGTGAATTTTTTCTCTGTCAAGAATCATCTCGTTTACACGGTCAGTTCTCCAATCTGCGAAAGCAGTTGCTTGTAACCAATTTACGCCAACTACAGGATAGTCTTTGTAAGCAGGGTGACGGAAGTAATATTCTACGTATGGCTCGTTAAAGGCCAATCTGTTTCTCCAGCATAAAGTATCTGGCAAAGCTTGTTTGTATACTTCAGGGTAGGTAATGAAAACCTTTTGTAACCAGTATACATACTCACCATATTGTAAGTTGCTGATTTCAGCTTCATCCATATAGAATGAGTTAACGGTTACTTTTCTTTCTACACTGTTGTATTCATATAATACGTCTTGTTCTGATGACCCCATAACAAATGCACCGGCAGGTACAAGGACTAATCCAGGACCAGTTTCTTGACCTTTGTATTTGTGGTTCTCAAATCCGCCCCATTTTTTGCTGTTGTAGCCAAACCCTGTGGTTTGTGAACCGCCCTTTTTACCACATGATGGAGCAAGGATCAAGGTTGCTGCTAGAACAGTCGATAAGGCAAATAAATTCTTTCTTATTTTCATTTGATCTATTGTGTGTTGGATACTATATTAACTGCAAATATGTTGTTTTATTGTTTGATTACCAAATTTTATCAAAAGTCAGGACATCTCAAAGGTTTAAATCTTAGAGGTCTGTCTCTTAAACACCAGTCAACCGTTGCGCTGATTTCGTGACTGCCTGGAGCAGCTGAACGCGCTGATGATACGGTGATGTCATAGCTGTAACCAAATTTGAATCTGTCTTTTCTGAATCCAAGCAATACCATTAAGGCATCAGAGTTGCCATAGGTTCCTAATGTTTGTCTGTACCACAAACCAGTTACGATTGGTCCTTTGTTTACATAAAAACCAAAGTTGATTTGGGTGAAGTTTTGTTGCATCATGAACAAAGCATTTGGAGAAAAAGTAGCTTGTGAGAATTTTTTTCTATCCAAAGGAATTACCACACCAGCATGGGCCGTATATCTTCTTGGAACAATACCGTCGTTGTTGCTGTAAAATGATTGAACCGGTTGGGTGATGTTGTGCATCGCGAAACCTGCGTAGAATCTTTCAGAGTATGCCAATACACCAGCTGCGAAGTTTGGATACACCACAGACGCATCTGCTGTTGGCTCTTGAGTTGGTAATACGAACCCTTGGGTAGGATGGATTTGATCGCCAAATCTCAATTTGCTGTGGTCAATTGACTTGTTTACAAATGAAGCTTGTAAGCCACCTCTTAAAAAGAAGTATTTGTTGATAGGTAACACATATGAATATACAGCACTCATAGAAGTTGTGGTTAACAAACCAGCACCTGCTCTGTCATAAGTTGCCATTAAGCCAATACCACCACCAATTTTGTCGTAGTGTTGGTCATAACTTGCGTTGAATGAACGGAAAGTTCCTGGCAAACTAGGCCATTGGTTTCTGTAGTTGATGGACATTCTTCCCGCAGATTGTCTGCCACAAAAAGCTGTACCTGCCATTGCTGGATTGGTATAGATTGGGGCAGCATAGAACTGCGTGAATTCTGGGTCTTGTGCGTAAGCTTGTGATGCGCAAGCAAGACCTATGATTAAACCGTAGATTTTTTTCATATGCATTTTGTCGTAAAACGGATTTGAAGCAAAGATATTGTCATTTTTTGGTAATTTCATATTTTTTCTGCAATTTTTTTTATTCAGCCTCGTTCAAATGCCAATTAAGTCTTAATTTTGTTACCCAAAATGTTAAAATTATCGAACATATTCTTGTTTTTCAGCTGCTTCATACTAAACAATGTTTTTGCTCAAAACGTTGCTTCTGATTACATAAATCATATCGATTGGATGTCCTCCAACGCCAATTCAAACCCACTTAGCTACAATTTCTCAATTTCGTCACACCAATTTAATGGCGTAAAATTGCCTACAATCGCTCAAAGTTTCAAAACCAGTTCGCGCTCAAGTTTTGTTTTCTCTGACCTTAAATACGAATTGCTCGAAGGTTTCGATGGCTATAAGTCAACACAATTAAAAAACTTAAAAGGAAGTCCGGACCCTGTAATCTGGTATTCCTACGAAGGCAATCAATTGTATTCTGGGTTTTACATTTGTCCATTCAAAGAGGATGCAGGGAGGTTTTACAAGCTAGTAGATTATACATTTTCTATTGTTGAAGGACCTAGCATTCCTTTGCCAAGCATTCAGTCTAAAAAGCGAACAGTGAGTAATTCCGCTCTCGCTACTGGCAAATGGTTTAAATTCAGTGTTACCAAAGATGGTTTTTGCAAAATAGATGCTTCAATGCTTCAAAATGCTGGATTGGACATCAATGCCATTAACCCTAAAAACCTGAAAGTATACAGCCACCAAGGCGGAATGCTTCCTGAGGATAACAGTGCTTTTCGCTACGACGATTTACCTGAAAATTCTATCCTAGTGGTAGGGGAGAATGATGGTGTTTTCAATGCGGGTGATTACATTCTTTTCTATGCCCAATCACCCCACAAATGGAAATACAATTCGGCCAATTCGAGTTTCGCCCACCAAACCAATATTTACTCCGACAAAACCTATTTCTTTATTACTGCAAATGGTTCAGCAGGTAAACGTATTTCAAGTAAACCCGATGGCAGCAATTTGGTCGCTGATTCTAGTTTTAATTGGTTTAATTATTTTGAATACCACGAAGACGAAAAGGAAAACATTTGCCAACAAGGTCGAACTTTATTGGGTGAGAAATTTGACCAAACTTTAAGCTATTCTTTTAACCACAACTTGCCAAATATTTCAAGCAATTCGCCATTGCTGGTTAAATACCAAGTAGGATCTGTTTCGGCAGTGCCCAATAGCATAGTTTTAAAGGCAAATGCCAATACCACAGACATTGCGAACATGTCATCTTTGTTCACCCCCGATGCTTGTTTTGTCGAGTCTGGGCTTAGGACTATACAGGTGCCTAATGCATCTATTTTGCAATTGCAATTTTCATACAATAAACCCATTTCAAGTTCTAAGGCTTGGCTTGATTTTTATGAAATTCATTGCGCTAGAAATTTAATTTATAGCGAGTCGTTTATGGACTTTAGAAACATCAATTCTAAGTCAAGCTCAATAGCTGAATACCGCTTGAGCAATCTGCCTAATTCTGCACAAATATTTGATGTATCCGATCCTTTAAACCCTCAATTGCAAAATGTTTTCTCTTTAAATAGTGAATTGCTGTTCCGCGATCAGCCTCAAGGCAAAGTAAAGGAGTACGCCCTTACAGATGGCAATTATTTAAGTCCTGTTTTCGAAGAACAAGTGGCCAACCAAGATTTGCACGGTCTAGGAAATTTTCAATTTGTAATAATATCAGCTCCCGAATTTATTGATGCCGCCAACGATTTGGCTTCTTGGCATAGAACACGCGACAACCTTGAGGTTTTAGTCGTTACTCCTCAGCAAATTTACAATGAGTTTTCTAGCGGATCACAAGACATTTCGGCCATCCGAGATTTCTTAAAATTGGTCTATTACAAAAACACCAATCCACTTAATCAACTCCGTTATGCCATGTTTATGGGCGATGCGAGCTACGATTATAAAAACAAACTTGGTTTCAAAAGCAATTTCGTACCTGTTTATGAATCAGACGCAAAAATGAATATTCCATTGTACGAGGACTATTATTGTTCGGATGATTTCTTTGGATATCTTGACCCCTTGGATGGTAAATGGGAAGATGAGCAAAAATTAGAAATTGCGGTTACCCGTTTACCGGTTGCCAGTGTTGCAGAGGCCAATAATATGGTTGAAAAGATAAAGCACTATAAGGACAAAGCTTCATTGGGGGCATGGCGCAATGCGGTAACTTTAGTGGCAGATGATGCCGATGCTGAATGGGAAAAAGATTTCGTGTTAGACTTTGAATCTATTTCTAGAAACATTGACACAAGTTTTAAAAACCTCAATGTTAGAAAAGTGTATTTAGATGCCTTTAAACAGGAAAACTTAAGTGGATCTCAACGCTATCCGGAAGCGCAAGCCGCGATTAAAAAGGAATTTGAGCAAGGCACTTTGATTTTTAATTATGTTGGGCACGGTGGCGAAGAATACCTCGCAACCGAGAAGGTAATTGATATTCCATTAATCACTTCGCTTAAGAACGCCAACAATTTGCCTGTGTTTTTTACCGCAACTTGTGAGTTTAGCCGCTACGACGACGCCAAGCGAAAAAGTGCAGGTGAATATGTAATCAACCAACCCAATGGAGGTGCCGTTGCGA
This sequence comes from Bacteroidota bacterium, assembly GCA_947451105.1. Taxonomy (GTDB): domain Bacteria; phylum Bacteroidota; class Bacteroidia; order NS11-12g; family UBA955; genus JABMMZ01. The sequence goes on from CANFXY010000011.1 coordinate 28,014, forward strand.
TGTTTACGACCGTTAGAATCGTATATGCAGGTGCAAATGCCGAACTGACAAAATATTTTTGGTCAAATTGTGCCTACATCAAACAAAACGGCAAATGGCCTACCTTAGGAGAAGTTTACAAAAAATTGAAAAACAGGGGTGATCAAAATTCCAACGATAGACGTTTTACCTTGTTCGCAGATCCTGCATTGGTAATGGATTACCCTGAGCAAGTTATAAAAATTGACAGCATTAACAATGCTGGAATTAGCAGCCAATCAGATACATTGAAAGCATTAAGTAAGGTAACTTTTGTAGGGCATGTGGAAGATGTATTCGGTGCCAAACAAACCGGTTTTAACGGCAGCATTTTCCCTATTGTTTACGACAAGCAATCAACCTTTAAAACATTGAGTAATGATTTGCCAAACGAAGAAATACCGTTTAAACTATACAGCAGCGTTTTGTATAAGGGAGAGAATTCAGTTGTAAATGGTGACTACCGTTTCTCTTTTGTTGTTCCGAAAGACATTAATTACAATTATGGATTCGGGAAAATAAGTTTGTATGCTGAAAACCAAGCCACAGATGCCACCGGTCACTTCCTAGACTTTATGGTTGGAGGAACTTCCAATTCAAGTGCCCAAGATGTTAAGGGTCCGGAGATTGAATTGTTTGTGGACGATTATTCATTTGTGAGTGGTGGTTTAACCGACAACAGTCCCTTGTTGCTTGCGCGCGTGTTTGATGAAAATGGCATAAATACTTCAGGGATAGGTATCGGCCGTGACATCATAGCCATTATAGACAAGGGAACCGCCCAAGAAAAACGCTTTGTTTTGAACAGCTTTTATTCGGCCAAACTTAATTCATATACCACAGGTGATATCCGTTACCAACTGGATGGACTCGCCGACGGAAAGCATACTTACACCCTGAAGGTGTGGGATGTTTACAACAATTCCAGCGAAGCCACCATTGATTTTGTGATTAAAAACAATGCGCAATTCAGCATACAACACGTATACAATTATCCCAATCCATTTAATAATAATACCAGTTTCTTGTTCGATCACAACCGCGCGGGAGCAAATTTACACGTTGTCATTACGGTAATGACCATCAGTGGAAAGGTGATGAAAACCATAGATGAAACCTTTAACAATGCAGAGGCCCACATCAGCGATATACATTGGAATGGGCGCGATGAATATGACGATAAACCAGCAAAAGGGGTTTACATCTACCGCATTGTTGTAACGACTGATGATGGACAAAAAGCCGAAAAAGTAGAAAAATTAGTTATTTTAAACTAAAAAATATTCGAAAGAATGATATATTTGCCCACTATTGATTAGAAAATTACGCAAATAATTTTAATTGTTAATGTCTATTTTAAACATCCGAAAAATTGGTTTCGTAGCCAGTTCGCTTACTTTTATGTTATGTGTAACTCAAGCAGGAGCACAAACAACAACACCAATTAGCAGAAGCATGTTAGCTGGTCAACAAAACGTTATAACCACTGCTGTTCCTTTCTTAACGATTACACCAGATAGCCGCCGCGCGGGTATGGGTGATGCAGGTGTAGCAAGTTCTGCAGACGCAAATTCTGTTTTTTGGAACGCAGCTTCTTTGGCTTTTGCGGATAAAAAATCTGGTGCTGCAATTTCTTATGCGCCATGGTTGCGCGCCTTAGTTCCCGGAATTTCATACAACTATCTAGCAGGATATACCAAAATTAGAAGCAACCAACGTTCCGTTATTGGTGGTTCATTCCGTTTCTTTACTTTCGGTGAAATTAACTTTACCGACGATATCGGTAATCCTCTAGGAACTTTCAAGCCATCTGAATACGCAGTTGATATTTGCTATGCAACCCAGTTGAGTAAACATTGGGCCATTGGGACAACTTTGAAATATATTAACTCCAACTTGGCAGGTACCCGTCCGCTTAACGGCATCACACCTAAAGTCGGTAGAAGTGGAGCTGGTGATATCTCTGCCTTGTACAAAGGTTCATTGAAAGCTAAAATCAAAGGTGAAAAGAAAGACATACGCTATTCTGTGGGTATTAACTTGCAAAACCTAGGTGCTAAAATTACCTACTCTGATAAAACCAATAAAGAATACATCCCTGCAAACTTAAAAATTGGAACATCTTGGTCATATGACATCGACCAATACAATTCAATTACAGGTATGTTTGACTTAAATAAACTAATGGTTCCAACCCCTGGAATTACTGTTTTACAAGATTATACCGGTCTTAAAGACTCTTTTGTTCTTGGAACGGAAGAACGTATTTTTGAGAGAAATAGAAGCGATGATCCTGTGATTTCAGCAGCAATCAAATCATTTGCAGATGCGCCAGGCGGACTAAAAGAAGAATTAAAAGAATACAACGTTTCTCTAGGATTAGAGTATATTTATGCCAAACAGTTTTTCTTAAGAGCTGGTTACTTCAATGAGGCTAAAACCAAAGGAAACAGAAAGTATGCAACTTTCGGTTTTGGTATACGTTACAAGGTGTTTGGCCTAGATGCCGCTTACTTAGTGCCATTTGTTCAAAGACACCCGTTGCAAAATCAATTGCGTTTTACCCTGATCTTTGATTTGGATGCCGCTCTTGAAGAGAATAAAAAATAATCTTTAGTTGTTTAAGAAAGGATTTGAAGCTGATTCAAATTCAATTGTCGTGCTAGGGCCGTGACCGCTGTATACTGTGGTATTGCCCGGCAAGGTTAACAGTTTTGTTTTGATTGAATTGATCAAGGTGTCGTAATCGCCTCCAGGTAAATCGGTTCTGCCAATGCTGTTTCTAAACAATACATCGCCTGAGATTACAAAGTTCTGTTTGGCACTATAAAAACTTAAGCTGCCAGGAGAATGTCCTGGTGTAAATAGTATTTTAAGTTTGTCTTCGCCCAAAACAATGCTGTCATTTTCTGTTAAATACTCGGTGATTGGTACCGATGGGTTGTAATTCAAACCGTATAGAGTTGCAGAGGTGGTACCCATATCTAATACTTGTTTTTCTAAGGCGTGTGCTTGTAGGCTTAAGCCATACTTCTCAGCGCAATAGGTGTTGCCCATGATGTGGTCGATGTGGCAATGGGTGTTGATTAGCAAGACAGGCTTTAGTTTAGACGCCGCAAGATAACCTTCCAATTCTTGCTCTTCTGACGATTGGTACATACCTGGATCAAAGATGATGCATTCGCCTTGTTCATTAGACAAAACATAGGTATTCTCACTGAACGGTCCGAAGGTAAAAGACATGACTTGTAACATGGTGCAAAGGTTATTTTTTTTGATTAAAAAATCTATTTAATTGGAAATTAATGGGATTCGAATTATCAACAGAATCGATCGCATGATTTTACTTAGGGTTTTAAAAATACAAGATTCTTTACTTAATTTTGTCCCAATTAAATTATGCCACAAATATCATTTGCTAGCAACAATAGACAGTTTCACATTGAACTTAACGAACGCGTAAAGCAGTATTTCAAAGAGAAAAACATGAGCCAAAGGGGCAATGCCAAATTGTTTTTCAAAGCAATCTTTATGTATGCTGTTGTGCTTTCATGTTATACCGTTTTGGTGTTTATTCAGCCAGAGTCTGCTTTGTTGAATATCGCTTTGCTTACTGTTTTTGGAACCTTTCTGGCATTCATTGGGTTTAACGTCATGCACGATTCTTGCCACGGTGCGTTTTCAAACAACAGCAATGTCAATGATGTGTTTGGATACAGCATGAATTTTTTAGGTGCTGAATGCCGTTTTTGGAAAGTAAAACACAATGTTCTTCACCATACTTACACAAATGTTGATGGCGTTGACGATGATATCTTCAAACCACCATTCTTGCGTATGTCACCTAATCAAGCCTACTTGCCATTGCACAAATACCAAAGTTGGTATATGTTGTTCTTATATGGTATTTCTACTATGTTTTGGGTGTTTTGGATGGACTCGGTGAAGTATTTTACCGATAAGGTGCACACAACGGATCTGCCTAAAAAGAAATTGGCAGACCATGTTAGCTTTTGGGCAACCAAATTGTTTTACATTGGTTTCTACATCGTTACACCACTCGTGTTTTTAGGTTTTAGTAAATTTATCTTCGGTTTCTTCTTTTTTAATTTTGTAATGGGCATCGTTATGTCGGTTGTATTTCAATTGGCCCACGTGGTTGAGGGCGTTGATTATGCCAATGCCCAAGAAACAGGCGTGTTAGCAATCGATGAAGATTGGGCCATTTTTCAAATGAAAACGACTTTTGACTTTTGTCCGGATAATAAATTTTTAACCTGGTCTTTGGGTGGATTGAACTTTCAAGTGGAACACCACTTGTTTCCTAAAGTAAGCCACGTTCATTATCCTGCCATTAGAAAAATTGTGATTGAACTGGCGAACAAATATGGCATCCAGCACAATGAGTTTCCTTCATTTTGGATTGCGCTTAAGTCGCATTTCAGAATGATGCATTCATTGGGTAAGCCCAATGCAATAGCTGCTTAAGCTTCTTTGTTTATCGTGTAGGCATCCCTTAAAAGACTTGCTAAGTGTTCGTCTTTTGGAAGGTCTTGCATAGAAGAGATTTTTCCAATGTTTCCCATGGCTGTTTTATTGTCCATTTGTAAAATCCCGTATGGATCTTTAAGTTCTTTTGCCTTCCAAAACCCCATCACCATATGCTTTTTAAAAGAAGCGATGTGGCAAAGTATTTTGCCATGGCTCATAAAGAATGGCATGTTCCATTTTATGGTTTCTTCAACACCAGGACAGGTGGAATGTATTAATTGCCTTAAGTGCTTTAAGGGCTCTTGAGCAAATGCTTCTGCCTTTGAAATGTAAACGTCTATTCGTGGGTCTAATTTGCCCATAGGCCTAGCGCTTAGTGTACCACTTGGAATTTAGAAGTGTAACTGCTTTGGTCGTTTAGTTGGAAGCTGATGATGTAAAATCCAGAATCCAAGCTGTTCACATTTAAAACAGAAATTTGTCCATTTGCTGACAGTTCACAGTTGATTTCTTGACCCAAACTGTTGTATAGTTTTACCACATGTATATCTTCAATTGCTAAGTCAAATTCAATTTGAGTTGAAGCAGGATTTGGATAAGCATTGATGCTTTTTACATTGTAATTGTGTAGGGATGTTTTATGTCTGTAGGCAAAGTTGTTTTTCAAGTATAATATACCGCCTCTATTGGTGGAAACGATTAGTTCAGGTACAGAATCTCCATTAAAATCGCCCAAACAAGGGGAGATGTAATTGCCTAAATCTGTTTTGTAAAATTTGCTTCCTTGAAAAGCCTTCTGAAAATAGAAAGAGTCTGTTTGTTTGAATGTTGATGTTGGTTTGTTCCCATCAATCGCATACATTCTCAAAGTTCCAAGTGAGTTTCCAACGATGATGTCCAAGGTATCGTTACCGTCCAAATCCATAATCACCGGTTTTGAATAAACGTTTTTCTCATAAACAGGGTAGTAACCTATAATTGCAAATGTATCGTCATATACATACTGAAACCCTATGGAGTCTATTGGTTTCATGTTTCCAAATTTGTTGGTGACAATAGAAAAACTTGGCTGGGTAAGGGTGCCTGAGTTTTTGTAGTATGAAAGCATGCTGTCGCTGCGGCCAATGACCAAGTCTTTTAGTCCATCGCGGTTTATGTCTGCAACCGCTGGCGCACTAAATCCACCTACATCAATGGTGAAGCCGGGGTAGCTGGTGTTTGAAAAGGAGAAACTTGGACTGAGGGTGTTGGCGCTTGCCGAATTGTTTTTATAAAACAATATTTCACCTTTATCATTTCCCAAGACCAAATCTAATTTTCCATCATTGTCCATATCGGCAATGGCAGGAGCTATTTTGTTGATCTTGTCTTTGAATAGATTGCCGAAGTTGGTATTTACAAGTTTGAATTTCGCTTGCTTTGAGGTACCAATGTTTTCATACAAATAAATTCTGTCGCCTGTGTCTTTGCTGACAAATGCATCGGCATTGGTTGCTGCGATACAATCCAAATCACCATCCTTGTCCCAGTCGGCGCAGGCCCAATTGCTTTTGTTGCCGTTGTCAAGAATGTCATCGGTAAATAAAGGCTCTTGTTGCGCCCAAGTAGGAGACTTGTCTGTATTGGTGTTTTTAAACCAACGTATTTGTTTGGTTTCCTCAATTATGTATTGGGTGCTAACGGAGTTTGGCGCGTAAATCAAATCGCGCTTTCCATCGTTGTTTACGTCCATGAAATATGCGGCAGGGTATATTGAAACACTTGCGCGGTTATTGGCGCTTACGTAATTCGTGTCGTACATATAAAACGAATCGTATTTGTTTAAATTGGCAGGCTTGGCATTATACAACATGGTCATATGGCTACAGCCTTCATTGCCTATCAATAAATCGATGTCATTGTCGTTGTTGGCGTCAAACAAGGTGATTGAAGATCCATTGGTGTGGCGCTTTCCATATAGCCTGTAATCACTGTTTTTGGAACAGGTGTTTAAAATATAGTTGTTGCAATTGTTGTCGTTGAAGTAACCCCAACAAAGATCGGTATGGTAAAAACGCATTGAATCTGGCGGAAGATTTTCTTCCACTTGATAATTCATGTACAGGTAAATGGCGCCACCAATATTGGAATAACTCATGATGTCAAGGTCGCCGTCAAAGTCAATGTCATAAATACCAGGTAAATGTATTGAGGGTGTTGACAAGGCATTGTATTCGATAAAAGAACCTGTAGGGCTCATGTTTCGGTATTTAAGCGGTGGTATTTCTATGAATTCTGGACGTCCACTAACGGTAAATGAAATGTTTTTGTAGACCATGTAACCTTGAGGGCCATTGGTGAAAATGTCTTCGTATCCATCGTTGTTGTAATCGCGAAGCAACATCCAACCGAGTGCTTTGATTTTAGGAAAGTATGCGGCATATCGGTTGTCTAGGGTGTATTTTGCCTCACCTGTGCCACCAACATTGATATAGGTTGAAATGCTGCCATCTAATTTATCGTAAATGATAATGTCTTTTTTGCCATCGCCATTAACATCGCAGGGACTGAATTGAGGACAGTGGTAACCACCTGACATTGCGTATTTAAGGGCTTGATTAGCACTGTTTACTATTTGCAAGCTATCGGATAGATAATATTGCAGTTTTTTTGTTTGGGCAAAGCTAGATGCCCCACAAATAAATAGAAATAAAAAACAAGCACTCAATCTTTTCATACATTCAAATATAATCAATAAGACACAATTTAGAATAAAACGCTGCATTTAAATTTTCAAAAACCTATTTTTGTGGAATAACATTATGCAAATTTCAGACATCTATCAAATCTACCTAAGCAGCGGCATGAACGTTTCTACCGATACGCGCAATCTTGGCAATGGGGAAATGTTTTTCGCTCTGAAGGGAGATAATTTCAATGGGAATTTATTTGCAGAAAAAGCCTTGCAGAATGGAGCATCTTATGCGGTAGTGGATGAAGGTGAATTTGAGAATCCCAGAATCATTATGGTTGAAGATGTGCTTACATGTTTGCAAGACATGGCGAAATTGCATAGGCAAACACTTAAAACAAGGGTGCTGGGAATAGGGGGAAGCAATGGGAAAACCAGCACCAAAGAATTGGTGGTATCTGTTCTGTCTACCGAATACAATGTGCATTATACGCATGGCAATTTGAACAACCATATTGGATTGCCTTTAACGCTGCTACAATTGCGCAATGAGCATCAAATTGCAGTCATTGAAATGGGCGCTAATAAAGCAGGCGATATACAAGAGTTATGCGGTGTAGCTGAACCAGAATTGGCTTTAGTTACCAATATTGGTAAAGAGCATCTACTAGGTTTTGGCGATATTCAAGGTGTAGCTAAGGCAGAAGGCGAACTTTTTGACTATATTTCTGACAACGGAGGATTCGCTTTTGTGAACTCTGATGATGCGTTTTTAAAGGAGATGGGAGCAGGGGTAAGCAATAAAGTTGAATATGGAATGAATGGGTCTAAGCTGCTTAACTTATCCATTGTTCCAGATATTCGATTCCA
>CANFXY010000012.1 GCA_947451105.1 Bacteroidota bacterium
CAATTGCAAGACACGATGGCAAAGTAATATTTATACCCTTCTCTGCACCGGGCGACGTGGCAGATGTAATGGTTCAAAAACAAAAAAAATCATACGCCGAAGGCAGAATTCAAAAGCTACATACCCCCTCTCCACTAAGAACAGATGCCGTTTGTTCTCATTTCGGTGTATGCGGTGGATGCAAGTGGCAACATGTTGATTATGCTGCACAGCTTGGTTTTAAGGAAACACAAGCAAAGGACGACATGCAAAGAATTGCCAAAGTTGAAGTTGGCCAGTTTCTTCCAATTCTTGGGAGCAAAGACATTTTTCATTACCGCAACAAATTAGAATTCACATTTAGCAACAAAGCTTGGGAAGAACATTTTGACAAAGCAAATCCAGGAAGAATACCTGCCTTGGGGTTCCATATACCCGGCATGTTTGACAAGGTACTAGATTTAGATGCTTGCTATTTAGCACCCGTATATGCCAACAAAATCAAAGATACATTCAAACAGTATGCGATCGATAATGATTTAAGCTTTTTCGACATTAGACAACAAGATGGATTCCTTAGAAACCTTATGATGCGCTGCAACAGTGAAGGAAAATGGATGGTAGTTCTTGTCGTTGGAGAAGAAAAGCCTAAACTAGTAACAGCAATGTTTGATAAACTCATTCCTATTTTAACAGATATTGAGGAATGGTGCTATGTGATCAATACCAAAAAGAATGACACATGGAGCGACTTAAATGTTCAAACCCACAAAGGCAATGGTTATTTAAGTGAAAAAATGGAAGACTTGACCTTTAAAATTAGGCCTCAGTCTTTCTTCCAAACCAATGCCAAACAAGCACTTGAACTATATAAAATAACGCGTGAATTTGCCTCTTTAAGTGGCAGTGAAAACGTATACGACTTATACACAGGAACCGGCAGTATTGCTCAGTTTGTTGCAAAAAAAGCCAAACAAGTTATCGGCATAGAATATGTAGAAGCAGCCATTGTTGATGCTAAAGAAAATGCAATTCTTAACCAGATAGAAAACACACACTTCTATGCTGGTGATATGAAATTGGTTTTAAATGATGAATTAATTTCAAAACATGGCAAACCTGATGTTGTAATTACCGACCCACCAAGAGATGGGATGCATCCTGGTGTCGTTGAAAAACTAAATGAATTAGCCCCAAAAAGAATCGTTTATGTTAGTTGCAACACGGCTACACAGGCCAGAGACATCGCTTTACTTTCAGACAAATACAATGTGGTAAAAATACAAGCGGTGGATATGTTCCCCCACACCCACCACGTAGAATCGGTGGCACTTCTCGAGTTAAAATAACTACTTTATATCAAGAAATATAACCTTATATGAAAAGCTCTTCTTTTCATTGTGGTTATTGATAACATTGCTAACTTTAACCACGTAAACCAGATCCTTAACAGGCAATTTATCTAGGGTCCAAACAACGGTATTGAGCGCATAACCTTGTTCTTGTTTTTCCATACTTACATGCAGTGGAACACCATTACAAGTTACACTAATATTGACCCCTTTAAAATCGGCGCCATCTAGTGAAAAACTCCATCTATTGGGCGCAATATCTAATGGAAAATAGTCAGTCGATGGCCATGCTATATATTGACTATCGTTAAAATTATAGCGCTTATTGGTTTCTGATGCATATCCGTCCTCTGTTGCAAAAACCTTCAAACACATTGCGTCCAAAGTGCTACCCAACCCAAATACAGCATTGTACGGATTTAATATCCAACGTCTATGCCCGCAAGCGCCGTTCCTAGCTCCATTGTCAGTCATTTGACCCATTAATGCCCAATTAAAGCCGTAGCCCAAAGACAAATTACTATTGCCCGCTTCCGTTGCCGCTTCATGCTTATAGCATTTCCAACTCCGTGGTGGATGATGGTCTAATGCATCATTTGCCTCCATCATTAGCGCTGCTTGTTGACAGGCCGCTGCATATGCTGGATTTATAACACAGGAGTCATAAATACCGACAAGTCTTCTAACATAATTTATCTGGGTTATGACCGACAAGTTCCCCATATCATTAAGCACACCCGGCACACATTTAGATGCATCTGGTATATTTGAAAAGTATAAATTCTCATCAATATTTTTATACCGCTCTACTTGATTTTTGAAATCGTTTATAACTAATTGCTTCTTCATAGCCAACAACTTAGGATTCTGAGGAAATAATAGCAGATCTTTATTGATTAACCGAGACAAGCTTGAAAACTGCTTGCGTGCAAGCATAGCGGCCATTACCCTTAGGTCCTCATCCAATAAAACATTTTTAACCTGCTTGTTGTCGCTTAATTCTATAATTTCATTAAAATCCTTCTTGGATTCCCCCTTTTTAATACTTGCAATCAGCAAGATGTCTAAATTCTTTTTAATTTGCGTCAGTGCTAATTTATCTTGAGGAAAGGCTGTAATACAATAATTGATATACAACATACCCAAATGCAATTCATTTTCTTTTTGCAAGTAATTTTCATTGTGTTTTACTGCTTCTATGTAACTTAATTTTTGATAAAACTTACTTAGGTCTGTCCAATAGGTAAATACTTTTTTATAGTTAAGATTTTGTCTCGACTTATTTCTTTGAAGATAAGACAAGAAAAATCGTTTACAGGAATCCAATCTTAGATCTGCTTGAAACGCATTTAAATACTCTTTGATCGCTTTATAGGCATCAATTGATTGATCATTTTCAGACAAATTCAAATACTTGTTTGCAATCAAAAAGTCTACCCGTTTATGTAAATCCACTTTAGCAAACGCAGGATATATGCTGTCAATTGATTTTAGCTCCTTCCTAAAATTAAGCAAATCAGCAAAATCAGAATCAAAAGTATACTGGTAAAACAGATTTTCACATCCTTGAAGCAATGCCACATAAGTTAATTCTGAATTAGGATAAACTTCTTTCGTTTTCTTCAGCAATAATTTCATCTTCCAAGTAAGACCCTGAAAAAAATATCGATTTAACAACTCAATATGGTATTTCTCATTCTCAACAGATGACTTTAACCCCTCCTTGATACCATTGTAATTCTGATCCACGAGTTTCTCCAACAACAAAATTGACTCAGGTTGATTATTAAACTCCCAACACATAAAGCGCGCAAACAAAACCGAGGGCTTGTAATCAATTTCAATTAATTTTTGATAAATCTTATCCGACTTTTCGAACTGTTCAGCACAATTTGATTCTGCCGCCTTTAGACATTCTATTTCTAATTGTTCAAAAACTTCTGGATATGTGTTTTTGAAAAATGAATTCTTGTCTTTTTTATGAATCTTAACTGCGAGATTTAGGGCTTTGTCCAACGCCGTTTTTTGCTTCTCATGAAACTTAGAAAAATGTATGGCTAAATAAGACTTAAGTTGCCAAAAATATGGATATAATTCTTCCCTATCGCGCTCTAAAACTTCATTTGACTTTTCTATACATTCCGTATACAAAGCCTTTTCATATAAGCTCCTCAGCTTAGCATTTTCATCGAACTGCGCAAAAAGCCTAAAACTTAAAAACGAAAAAAATAAAAATACAATTCTAAGTTTCATAAAAACAAAACGCAATAGACTTAATTTTCTTATAAAATTATTCTACTTCAGCTTCTAGATGCAGAATTTCCTTAATTGTATTTCTCGAAACTGCATGGTAAGAACTCTCTGCCTTTTTAAAAATAGCGCGTCCCATTTTCATGCCCTCAGGTGTTTTAGCCAATGACTCATACAAAGGTTTTAAAAACTTCCTTCTGCCGACATTTAATAGATAGTTTTCTATATATGGATTGGCATTTGAATACTTGTTTTCAATACACAACAAATACCAATCACATTGGATTTCACTATTTGTACTTTTAGACAAGTTGTAACTTGTATCTAGCTGATGCATTAATCCTTTGATGGAATCAGGCTCTAAATTTCTGAAAAAACGCAACCAATGATGGGTGGTAAACCCTGTGGTATCAAAACCATTTAAACTTTTACTCAAATTAACCTTCTCCGAAAAAGCATCCACATTTATAAAATTCTGACTTATTACATTTGGGCAATCCTTAGGCAATCCAACCTCATAAATCCATTGTTTCAAATCAATTTTCACATCTGGATTTTGAGCCAATAAATTGTCATTTAAATACGCAATAAATTCCTCTGTGTTTATAGTCTTCCATTTATATGTGTTAAAATATTTGTTTAAAAACTGATCCCATTTTTGACGACCAACTTTAGATTCCATTAGTTTCAAAAACATGCATCCCTTTATATAGGCTATATCACTAACCCCGTCATCAGGATTTCGTCCTTTTAAATTTAATTTTAATTTAGTGTCCCCCGGCGCATTGACCATTAAATCTTTTAGAGTCATATTTAATTCCCCTAAACTGATGGTTGAAAGCATATCTGCATAGTCTTTTCCGTATATTTTTTCCATTATGCGTTCCTCGAAATAGACCGTGAAGCCTTCATTTAACCAAAAGTCATCCCAGGTATTGTTTGTGACCAAATTCCCACTCCAACTGTGAGCCAATTCATGAGCGACCAAAGAGACCAAGCTTTTATCCCCTGCTATAATCGTTGGGGTTGCAAAAGTTAAACGGGGATTCTCCATGCCACCGAAAGGAAAACTTGGCGGCAATACTAAAATATCATAACGGCCCCATGCATACTCACCATACAATTCACTTGCACTTTTTATCATCGAAGGCAATGAGGTAAACTCATTTGCAGATTTTTCTAGCATTCCTGGTTCAGCATAAACCCCGCAGTTATCGCCCAATGACTTAAATTTAATATCGCCCACTGCCAATGCCATCAAATAACTTGGAATTGGTTTGTCCATTTCAAAAGTATATACCCCATCATGGTGTATTTGTTGAGGATTGCTGGCACTCATTAATGCCATATATTTTGAGTCGCATGTTATTTTAGCACTGTAAGTAAACCTAACAGCAGGCGCATCCATGCATGGAATCCATGTTCTAGCCAATATAGCTTGGCTCTGCGTGAATAAAAACGGGTGTTTTTTACCTGAAGTTTGGGCTGGATCTAACCACATTAGTGCTTCAGCCTCCGGATTGGTATGGTAATAAACAGCTACCCTCTGCGTGTTTTTACCAATCTCAATGACCAAGGCTTGACCTACAAATTTTTCTTCTTTGCCTAAACTCCAAGGGGTATTGCTTGAATCTTCTAGTTGCACTTTTTCAATAACCAATTGCTTGGTGTCTAAAATAACAAACTTTGAACCCATTGAATTATCAATGTCAATAACCACTTTACCTGAAAGTACTTTCTTGGTGAAATCTACATTCAACTCCAAATACAAATGTTTGAGTTTAACAGAGTCGTAATTCGAGAATGAATGGTTAAAGACTTTTAAAGGTGGCATTTCCTTAATTTCTTTGTGGGTGCAAGAACCCAAAAACAAAATAGCCAAAACAAGTGGCAAGCAAGATAATTTCTTCATGAATACTAGATTTGACAAAGATAATGCTTGTAAATAAAAACATTTAAAAATAATCAATGGTTTTACTACATTTGCCCTTCATAAAAAAAATGGTATCTTATTTGTAATAAGAAATCTAATTTATCGTTACAGAACAAATGAAAAGGTTATTATTATTGATTTTCACTTGTACTTTTTTAAGTGCAATGGCCCAAACCGAAAGTGACCCTTTTGGATCTAGTTACAACTACGATTCAACAAGTTTTACAGATTCCTCTTTCGGCGGTGAAACAACAATGTCTGAAAGCAACAATGAAATGCAAGCACCGACATATAAAAAATATGTTCGTTTCAAAGCGCCAATTGACACCATTACAGATTTAGTGACCTACATGGGCATAGTTCCATTTACACCTATGCCGAACGATGTATACGATGGAGGAACAATCGATTCACTTTATTTGCGCGCTAAGCTTTTCTTAATGAAAAGATACATCAAAGACTACCGAGCGCAAACTGGAAAACCACTTCTTTTTCCTAAAGAATTGCTAATAGAAGATTTTAAACCAGATGGTGAAAATGGCCGTATAGTTATTAAACCAACAATTCCTTTTTACATTAAAAACAACAGTTTTTCGAATACACCTGCAGGTACCATTACCTTCAAAATAGAGATTCGTGTTAAAGAAGATAAATACAAGTACAAGTTCACAAACTTTGTACACAACACAGTTGAAAAGGGAAGCGAAAAACAAATCAAGACCTATATAGAATTTTACGCGAACAACTCAAGAGGTTATAAGGGAACAGACCAATACTTACTTGCTGTTGACAGAATTGTGAAAGAGATTGTAAAAGAATTGGCTAAAGTGATGAAAGACCCTATCGTAATCGATCAGGACGCTTTCTAAATAAGCTTCTATTTTATTTCTTCGTAGTCTATATACTCACCTTCTGAGTCTTTACCTTTAGATTTTTCTACATTTTTTTCCTTTTTCTCGACGCGACTGTCCAAATCATTGATTCTCTCATTGAAATGCTGTTGTGCCTTATTAACCACAAAAAACATTTTCAGGAATTGCCAAATGGCATATATGATGAAGATATTAAATAGTAACTTTAGCAAAATAAAAATTCTTTCCGCAAAGGTAAATTATTTCAAGCATTGAGCAATAGTTTGCATTTTATTATTGATTTCGAACCATTCATCAGCAGGCGATGACATTGCGTTAATTCCAGCCCCAGCATACAATACCGCACCGTCTTGATACAGTTCAGCACAACGCAGATTTACGAACAAATTAAAATTGTTGTTTTCATTTATTGCGCCCAAATAACCTGAATAAAATTTTCTGTCGAATCCTTCGTTTTCTTTGATAAAATTCAATGCTTCTTGGTATGGCAAACCGCATATAGCGGAAGTGGGGTGCAGGTATTTTATTAGATTTAAATCATCTTGAACTGATTTGGCCTCAATTGTATATGGTGTCTTCAAATGGGAAACTGTGGATGCTTTAACAGAGCTGGTTTCAAGAACTTCATAATTATACATTCTCTCCTTTAAAATCGATTCAATATAATCTCTTATTTGCTGATGCTCAATTTTTTCTTTTTCAGTATAAACCCCTCTTGTCTCAGTGCCGCCTAAAGCTACTGTATGCAGCGTCTGACCATCTCTTTCCAACAAAAGTTCAGGACTAGCTCCTAGCATGACCTGCCCTTCTATAAAAGACACATAAACAAAAGCATTTGGATTGTTTTCTAAAAGTGAAGTATACGATTTATAAACATCTGTTTGGAATCCAATCCATCTCTTTCCTGCCAAAACAACTTTATCTAAATTGGATGATTTTAATGTTTCTTGAGCTGAACTAACTAGATCTTTATAGTCTTCCTCTTGAGTTGATGTTTTTTCAATAGCCTGCGGCAAATTAATTGACTTGAAAATTTGTTCTAAGTCATCAATTTGAATTGATCTTATTTGACCATATAAATTATGTTCATATTCCTCTTTGGAAAAAGGTGCGAAAATAAATCTTTCCTCCCCTTCGCCAGCGCAAAACATTTTAAGTTGCTTTTGATTGGGCAACCTATAAACTACAATATTTTGAAATGAAAATAATTCCATTAACGGACCATAACAGCCATAGTTAAGCGGCTAATGTGCACCAATTTCCCCTCTTCATTTTCAATCTTTATTTCCCATACTTGAGTGGTATTTCCTATGTGCAAGGGTTTAGCTGTAGCATACACCCAATTACCTTCCATTACTGGACGGATGTGGTTTCCATTAAGATCTAGACCTAAAGCCACTAATTTACTGCGGTCAAACACCAAATTAGCCGCCATACTTCCAACGCATTCTGACATGGCCAAGCTGGCCCCGCCATTCAACATTCTCAATGGCTGCACCGTTTTTTCATTAACCGGCATTTTAGCCTTTAAGAAATCACTTCCCAATTCAATAAACTCTATGCCCAAATATTCAACCATAGTATTTTTGCAATAGTCATTAAGCGAAGCAAGTTCTATATTTGCAGGCTCATAAAAAATGGATTTCATAATAAACGATAAAGACGCGAAGATAGGAAAAACGATTCATTTGATTCGACATGGTCAAACTGATTTCAACCTAAAAAACATCATTCAAGGCAGCGGAATAAATAGCGACTTGAATGAAAATGGCAGACTTCAAGCATCTAAATTTTACGAATCATACAAACATGTGCCCTATAAACACATTTATACTTCACAACTAAAAAGAGCCATTCAAAGCGTAAATAACTTTATAGACCAAGGCATACCACACTCCCCTTTGGAAGAATTAAACGAAATAAATTGGGGGATTATGGAAGGTAAAATACAAAATCCTGAGACAGTAAAACTTTACCATCAAACAATAAACAATTGGAAAAACGGCCTTCTCAATCAAACGGTTCCGGAGGGTGAAACACCTTTAGAAATGTACCAGCGTCAAGCCAATGGATTGGAGTTGCTAATGAATAAACCGCCCGAAGAGGACATCGTTTTAATTTGTATGCATGGAAGAGCAATCAGAAGTTTTCTATGCTTGCTTACAGGAACACCACTTCATGAAATGGAAAATTGGGACCACAGCAATTTGTGTCTGTATAGTTTAAAATTCAATGGAACAACCTTTGATATCATCCAAGCAAACGATACTACCCATCTAATTTAACCTCGAAATTTCATTAATTCTATTTGCATCAAGTTTTAGGAAAGTAAACAGCAACATACTAAAACTGATTAACGAGGAACCTCCGTAGCTCATAAAAGGAAGTGGAATTCCAATAACAGGCAATATGCCTAGTGCCATGCCTATATTAACGAAGAAGTGAAAAAACAAAATAGAAGCTGTACTATATCCAAACACCCGACTAAATACATTTTTTTGTCGCTCAGCCAAATAATATATTCTTCCGATTAACAGTAGATAAATTGCTATAAATAAAGTTGAACCAAGAAATCCATATTCTTCACCTACGGTACAAAATATAAAATCCGTGTGCTGCTCTGGAACCAACTTAGCCTTTGTTTGGGTACCATTGTTAAAGCCATTACCAACCCATCTTCCTGCACCAATACTAATTTTTGATTGCCTAACATTGTAGCTATAGTCCCTTTTAGATTCAGACTTTTCTTTCTCTTTTGATTTTTCAAATTTAAAAATGCTAAATCCTTGAGATTTTTTAGCATAATACTCATCAACATCCTGATTCAATGTCACCAAAATTCTTTGCTGCTGATGCGGTTTTAGGATTTTCGCAAAAACAAAATCCAAACTCAAAACATAAAAACTAGAAGCTAAAAAAACAGTTACGGCTAAAAAAACCAGCTGTTTTCTAACGCGGTTAAAATAAGTAAACAGCCCGCAAATAATCAACAATGCTATAATTATTTGTATGGAAGGCAAAAGTATGGTAGTGACAAAAATGGCCAGTAAATAAACCCCCAAAATCAGCCACCATCCAGAGAGACCTTCCCTAAAGAGGACTAAAACAAAACAACCGAAAACCAAAGCTGAGCCAGTATCATTTTGCAAAAGGGTTAAAAGCATTGGAAACAATATGATACCAAAACTGATGAGAATATTTCTTTTGCCTTCAAATTTCACATCAAAAGTCCCCAAATATTTAGCGAGTGCAAGTGCTGTGGCATACTTAGCAAATTCGCTTGGCTGAAGCTTAAAAGAACCTATCTTAAACCATGCTTGGGCACCTTTGTTAAATGAGCCTGTAGCCAACAAAACCAGCAGCAAACCAATTACAACGATATAAATACCATAGGCTGAAAAGTTGAAGAATTTATAGTCCGTCAATAGAATTAGAAATACAATAATGGCGCTTACGCCAATAAAAAGCACTTGTTTACCGTATTCTTTTGTAAAATCAAGTTTCAAAACCTCCTCAACACCACTATTGGCAGAGTATATATTGATTGCGCCAAAAATGACAATTAGAATATACAATATGACACTCAACCAATCTATATGTAGCTTTTCTTCCATGAATTATTTTGGTTTTACTATCATTATAGAATCTTTAACTGTAGTTGACTTGCCAGTCAAGTTAGCCTTCAACATCCGATCTAGCATGTCTGGCTTTTGTGATGGCAAGCTTCTGTCCTTAGACAAATAGCGCTCAATCATTAAATTCGCTATTGGAGCTGCATAGTCCGCTCCATATCCACCATTCTCAACAATCACACATATTGCTATTTTAGGATTATCGCGAGGCGCAAATGCAATAAATATCGAGTGGTCTTTTCCATGTGGATTTTGAGCAGTACCCGTTTTAGCGCAAATAGTTATACCAGGTATGCCCGTTCTACTGGCTGTGCCTCCAGGTGAACACACATTCGCCATACCAGCAATAACGGTGTCAAAATACATCGCATTGACCATGGTATAATGTCTTTGTTTAAAACTTGGCGGTACAAATCGCTGATCCCCTATCGATCGGACAACATGTGGGGTGTAATAATATCCTCTGTTTGCAATAATGGCAGCTATATTGGCCATTTGCAAAGGCGTTAACCCTATTTGCCCTTGACCAATGGACATAGATACAACATTAGATGAACGCCAATTTTTTCCAAATTCGTGTTCAAACCACGATGGTTTTTTTACGATTCCTCGAGACTCCTCGGGCAAATCTATTCCTGTGTTTATACCAATGCCAAAGCTATTTAAATATTGCGTCCATTTAACATAGGCATCTTGCACCGAATTGTACCTTGGATTATCTAATATACTTCTGTATACATAACAATAATAGGCATTACAACTTTTGGCTATACTGCTCTTTAAATCCAAAGGAGAACCATGCGCGTGACATCCAACCGTAATCGAACCCATATGATAACCACCATGACAAGGGTACTTAGTATCTGGTGTCAACACACCTTCTTGCATTCCTATGAGAGCTTGTACTGTTTTAAATGTAGATCCCGGAGGATAAGGCGCTTTCAACGCACGGTTAAACAAAGGTTTCGATGGATCAAGCAGCAAAGATGCAAAGTTTTTATTACGCCTCTGCCCAACCAATAAATTAGGATCATAGTTTGGACTGTTGACGATACTCAAGACTTCGCCGGTTGAAGGCTCAATAGCGACAATTGAACCAATTTTATTTGCTAATAACTGTTCACCAAAAACTTGAAGATCTAGGTCTATTGCTGAAATAACATTTTGTCCAGCAGATGGCAAACTGTCAAATTTACCACCAGCAAAACTCCCTTGCTGTTTGCTAAACTTATCAACCAAAACAACCTTTTTACCCTTCTTCCCCCGCAGATAAATCTCATAAGATTTTTCTAAACCAGTTATACCTTTGATATCTCCGGGTTTATAGTATTTATCCAAAGCCAATTGCTTTTCTGTTACCTCACCCATATATCCCAATAAGTGGGCTGCACCATTAATATTGTAACGACGGTCTATTTTAGTTTCTATATAGAATGCTGGAAATTGATAAATAATTTCTTGCAACCTTGTGTAAAGATGAAAAGGAAGATTTTTATAAATGACTGAAGCTTCTCGCGGGTTGTATTTTGTTGCTTTTTTTAACCTTTTGTTAAACTCAATGGTATCCAGCATTAATTCCTTGCACAGTGCAACTTTGTCAAAATCTTTGGCTTTTTGCGGAATAACCATCAAATCATACACTGCATCGTTGTATACCATGAGCTTTCCATTTCGATCTACAATAGTTCCCCTAGCAGGATATATTGTTATCTCATTCGATCCGTAGGCTTGAGCTTTATAATAATTGGAAGTGTCAATGATTTGCAAATAAAACAACCTACAGATAAATACAATGCCTATCAGGACTAAAATCCCAATAAAAACGTAGAGTCTTTTGCTTTTTTCCATGGACTAATTTCTAGCAGGTTTGTAAATCAAATTTTCAAGCAATAAAATCAAAACAAATGCGATTAGTGTGCTGCAAACAAACGAAGGCAATAATCGGGTAAAGAAATTATGGCCGTGTGATTCAATGAGCAAAAACAAAAAATGATAAATAGCGGTAAAAGTTAGAAAGTAAGTCCATTTCCAAACCTGACCTTTTTTAGAGGTCCATATTTGATTATCCTCATCCCTAGCCCCAATAACATTTTCTATATCTCGTGTTGCATAATGCCTTGTAAATCCGATCAAAGTACATGCAGCTGCATGTATACCCCAAGACTGAAAAAACACGTCAAACAAGAAACCTGCAAGGAAAGAAACCAATATCAACCAAGAATGCTGCATTGAGGATGGCAAAAGCAATACAAACATAACAATCAGCTGAGGTTGAAATAAAAACCCGTAATAATTACCAATAAATATATTATTTAATACAAATAATTGCACAATCACAATTAAGAAAAACAAAGCAAAATATTTTAGTATCGATAATATCATTTTACATTCAAGTTCTTTTTATTTAACTCAGCCTCCAGCTTTTCTATTTCATCCTTAAATAAGTCAATAACAATATAAACGGTTTGAATCTTGCCAAAATTAACAGAAGATTTAACTTTAATATCGTAAAACGTTTCTGTGGTGCGAGACTTAAGACTTTCAATAACTCCAATTGGAACATTTTCAGGAAAATTCTTTGAATAAGGGCTTGTAACAATATGATAACCGACCTTTAATGGCTCATATTTATTGATGTTCTCTAAATTCAAATAATTAGGATCTTTCCCATTCCAATTGACTGTTCCCTTCGTGTCGTTAAGCTCTTTTATTTTAGGGACAACTTTAAAACCTTCCGTATTTAAGACTGAAACGGCTATTGAATAATTGTCTGATACTTCTACAATTGTGCCAACAACCCCTTCCGGACAAAACACCCCCATGCCTTTTTCAATACCTGAACTTTTACCCCTGTTTATTGTAATAAAATTATTCTGTCTGTTTGTTGAATTGGTTATTACTTGAGCTGGAAAATACTTATATCTTTGTTTGTATACCGTATCGTTTATTTCAAAGATTTTTTTTGATTCTACAACGTAGTTAGATCTCAACTTTCTTCTTAAATCTATATTCTCGTTATACAAAGCTTGATTCTTGGTGTATAAACCAAAATAATCAAAAATGGAACTATTTGCCTCGTGAAGAGATAGGCTTAGTTTTCTTGTATTGCTGTAATAAAATGCAGTTTGATAGGTATTAAACCTAATGATGGAAATGATACTTAAGATTTCAAGTAATAAAAATAACAAGACATGAAGCTTGCTCTTAAGGTACTTGAATATAGAATTCATCTATCAAGAATTCATTAAAAATTTAAATTTACCTATATTCTTTAAGGCAATACCAGTACCCCTTACAACTGCTCTTAGTGGATCTTCTGCTATGTGAACAGGCAACTTTGTTTTAGCAGCTAAACGCTTATCTAAACCTCTTAGAAGCGCACCACCACCAGTAAGATAAATACCGGTTTGATAAATATCAGCAGCCAATTCTGGAGGCGTATTTTCTAGGGCTTTTAAAATTGCCTCTTCTAATTTGACAATTGACTTATCCAATGCCAAGGCGATTTCTGAATATGACACAAAAACTTGTTTCGGTATACCTGTCATCAAGTCACGACCATATACGGCATAGTCCTCAGGCGGATTATCAAGTTCTGTCAAAGCAGAACCAACATTAATTTTTATTTTTTCTGCTGTTCTCTCACCGCACAAAAGATTGTGCTGCCTTTTCATGTACTCAGAAATGTCCATGTTGAACTCATCTCCTGCAACACGAATCGACTGATCACAAACAATACCACCCAATGCAATTACAGCGATTTCACTTGTTCCTCCTCCGATATCAATAACCATATTGCCCATTGGCTCAGTTACATCTATCCCAATACCTACCGCTGCTGCCATTGGTTCATGTATCATGTAAACTTCTTTACCTCCAGCTCTATCAGCACTATCTTTTACAGCCCTTTTCTCTACCTCTGTTATTCCAGAAGGAATACAAATTACCATTCTTAACTGAGGAGAAAAAGTACTTCCATTTTTGTTGATTTTCTTAATCATGCCACGAATCATGTGTTCGGCAGCCTGAAAATCTGCAATCACACCGTCTTTTAAAGGTCGAATGGTTTTGATGTTGTCATTCTCTTTGCCAAACATCTGCATTGCCTCATGGCCAATAGCAATAACTTTTCCTGTACTACGCTCAATGGCAATTATTGAGGGTTCGTCTACAACTACTTGATCTTTATGAATGATTAATGTATTTGCAGTACCTAGGTCTATTGCAAGTTCTTGTGTAAAAAAATTAAACCATCCCATTTCTTGAATTAAGTAATTATTGCTGTTGCAAAGTAAACATAAAAACCATAAACAATTTGATTTTTATTTATATTTTTTTTAAGATTATATTCAAAATTCTCAATAAATGGCATAAAATTTGATAAAGGTAGTCAAAATGGAAACTCCTACCGAAAGCAAAATCACAAAAAGAAAACCTGGAAGGCCATCAACAAATGACTCCAGAAGACGAGAAATACTAGAAAAATCAACTGAGTGTTTTATAAAATTTGGCTTTAATAAAACCACTTTAGACGAAATTGGTGAATCAATTGGATTTAATAAAGCTGCGCTTTATTACTACTTCAAAAACAAAGAAGAACTTTTCGTTCAAGTAGTTAACAACCAGCTTACTATAGGCTTAAATAAATTGCAATCAGATATATTTGATATGCCAGATGACGAGGCGAAAATTTTAAAATATCTTTGGAATAGAACCCAAGTCTACACCAACTTAATTAAACTAACCAGCCTTTCAAGTGAAAACATCCTGGATTTAAATAATACTTTTGAAGAAATATATGCTCCCTACAAGAAATTAGAAATCAACTTCATGAAGGGCATTTTGTCAAAAATCAACAAGAGTAAAAGCCAAACTGAACATGACAATTTTGCAGAGCTAATTTTAGACTTAGTTAATGCAGTTGGACTATCGGCCTTGTTGGTCAGAAACATCACCAACCAATCTCAATTTCTTGAACAATACAACATCAAGAAGGAGACAATTGTTAAGATGATGCTTAAAGCTTACAACGCTTAACAACAATAAAGTTTAGTTTATGACATCCATTTGCAAATCAATAGCGATTGGATTCGTATTGCTACTTTTTGCGTCAAATTCTTGCACCAACAAAACAAAAACTTCTCAAGCTTCAAATCTTGACATTGTGTATTTTGAAGAATTTGATACTTCAATTTTAAAATCTCTAAAACTCGATATAAAAAAGTTTTATGGCATCAACACAAACTCTGTAAAGTATGACAAACTGCCAATTTCAACTTATTACAGTCCTAGGAATAGATACCGTGCCGATAGCCTAATTAAATACTTAAATTTACATAAAAAACAAAGCAATAATTTGGTTTTAGGGCTCTGCACTAAAGACATTTCCGTTTCAATTCACAAAGCAAAAGACTGGGGTGTTTTTGGGTTTGGTTATTGTCCCGGCAATTCATGTATTGTCTCAAGTTTTAGATTAAAAAAAGATTCGAAACCGGGTTATTATTCAAGAATAAAAAATGTAGTTTTACACGAGCTAGGGCATAACCTTGGCCTGACGCATTGTCAAGACACCACTTGCTTAATGGTCGATGCAAAGGGAAAAATGAGCAGCATTGAAGGCGAAAACAGAAAATTATGCTTAAATTGCCAGCAATATTTAAATGGCAATTAACCAAGCATTTTTAACAACAAAATCATTCCTAACCGAGTCATTCAAGCGTCGATTGTCTTATTTGTATGCCTTTGTTTCTATATTAATTTTTAACGGATTAGCAAAATTTTTGGATTATTCAATTGGAGATGCAGACGGGGTAATTTCCGGTCAAATGCGTTTTGCAATATTTGACATAAACATTATCTTGAGTGCCTGGTTTTTGTTTAGTTTGTATTTTAAGTCATCCAGAATTTCTGACATCAACATCCCTCAAAAAAACTGGATTGCTCTATTTGGATTTGGCCTTTTACTGAGAGTTCTCATGGCAGCCCTTGGTCATAATTTCGATTTAGAATCTTATGAAATTGTCGCCGATATTGTAATCAATGGAGATAGCGTTTATGCAAACACAACAAGATACAACTACGGACCAATTTGGGCATATATTTTGGCATTTCTTAAGTTAATTGCGAGCATTGGATCATACAATCAAAAATTATTTC
The DNA here is from genome assembly GCA_947451105.1 of Bacteroidota bacterium. Taxonomy (GTDB): domain Bacteria; phylum Bacteroidota; class Bacteroidia; order NS11-12g; family UBA955; genus JABMMZ01. Next base: position 16,175 of record CANFXY010000012.1, read on the forward strand.
ATGAGTTAATTGTTATTTGCTTATTCATTGCAGAAGTAGTTTTATATAGAGGCATTTACAAGCAAACTAAAAATAATTTATTGATTCTGTTGTTGCTTTTCAACCCGATTAGTATTGTGATCATCGGCCACCATTCTCAGTTTGACATACTGGCAATTTGTCTAGCTTATTATGCCTATTTGAATATAAAAAACAAAAAATACAATACCGCCATTCTTCTGCTTGGCATTTCATATAGCGTTAAACACATCATGGTATTCTTCCCATTAATGCTGTTATTTAATCAAGAAATCTCACTAAAAGAACGCGTTAAACTTTTAACAATCCCGGCCTTAATTTTTGCTTTAAGTTTTATGCCATTTTACAATGATTTTGAAGCAATAAAAACAAATGTATTGTCTTATCAATTCAACAACAACCAAACTTTTCTAAAGCATTTACTTGACTTGGCAATACCTGGATTTATTACTAAAATGGGCTTCTTCAAATTGCTGCCTATTTTCACTGGTTACAAATTCATATGGTTGTTGATTTTCCCTAGTATTGCCTATTATGCATATAAATGGAAAAATACAGACATTTTTAATCTATATCTGCTTTGTATTGTAGCTACTTCACTTGCAATTAGTGAGCAGTATTTTCTCATCCCTTTAATTGCGGTATTTGCATACCGTAAATATCTATTTTCTTGGATATATGTCTTTTTAGCTTCCTATTATATTCTGTTTGTTTCCTTCAACAACACGTCCAAATATTTTTCTCTTAAATCGATAGGAATTGCGCTAGATTTTGAATGGTACCAAATTGGATTTGCACAAGTTCAAATGTGTTTATTTGCGCTTTTATTCCAAATTTTATACCGCAGCTACAAGCAAAGTAAAATCTCAAACTAAATTAAGATCCCCTTAATTACCTCGACAATCCTGTCGGTGCTCTTCCCATCCCAAAGCGGTGGAACTTGTCCCTTTTTAAATGTGCCAGAATTGATCTCATCTATTCTTTTTTGCAGGGCGTCCATCGTATATTCAACCAACACGTTGCTACCTAAAACAACAGTGCTTGGGCGTTCTGTATTATTTCTAAGCGTCAAACATGGAACCTGACGGAAGGTCGTTTCTTCTTGAATGCCACCACTGTCGGTAACAACAAATTTGCAATTTGCAGTTAAATTTTGAAATGCAAAATAATCCATGGGTTCAGAAAATATAAGACCATCTAAATTGGCAATCGATTCCCATAATTCATATTGCTTCAATCTATTAACCGTCCTTGGATGAATTGGAAAAACAAGTTTTGTGTTCTTGCAAATGTTTATAATCATTTCAATTAAAACTTCTAAACCTGCTTTGGTATCAACATTAGAAGGTCTATGCATAGTCATTAACACAAACTGCCCCTTTTCTAAGCCCATTGTTTGCATAATTTGACTGTTCTTTACCTCTTCATCAAATTCCACCAAACTATCAATCATTGTATTCCCTACAAAGAAAACGTTGCCATTGTCTCTGCCCTCTGCTTTTAAGTGGTCCAATCCACTTTGCTCTGTCACAAAGTAAAAATCAGAAATCTCATCCGTTAACAATCGGTTAATTTCCTCTGGCATTTCACGGTCAAAACTTCTCAATCCACTTTCTAAATGCGCTACTTTAATTCCCATTTTATTCCCAGTCAATGCCGCTGCAAACGTGCTATTTACATCACCAACAACAATTAACAAGTCTGGTTGATATTCTAGGCAAACCTTTTCTACGCCTAACATAATATTAGCCATTTGACTGTTTGGCGATCCTTGTCCAATATTAAGCATAAAATCAGGCCTCAAGTCAAACTGATCAAAAAACACTTGGCTCATTTTCTCATCAAAATGCTGACCTGTATGAACAAACTTAACCTCTAACTCTGGATGATTAGCAATTACTTTTTTAAAGCGCGTAACTTTAATAAAATTGGGTCTAGTACCCACCACAATAAGAATTTTTTTCAAAAGATAAATGTTTTTATTCGCTGCGAAATTAAGTAAATATGTCTTTAAATATACATTATTCAGTTTAAGACAGTACCTTTGCACGTTAGAAGACTTAACAATTATCTTAAAAAAAATGTTAAATATCGTTTTATTCGGACCTCCAGGAGCTGGAAAAGGAACTCAATCTCAAAAGCTTGTAGACACTTTTAACTTGGTACACTTATCTACTGGTGATATTTTTAGATTTAATATTAAAAATGAAACTGATTTAGGAAAATTAGCTAAATCATACATCGATAAAGGCAATCTTGTACCAGATGAAGTTACCATTAATATGCTTGAAGCCGAAGCTGAAAAGTATCCTGAAGCGAAAGGTTATATTTTTGATGGATTCCCTAGGACCACAGCTCAGGCTCAGGCGCTCGACAAATTCCTAGAATCTAAAGACACCTCCATCACTTTGATGTTGGCATTAATAGTAGATGAGGAAGAATTAACCAAAAGACTTTTACTAAGAGGCAAAGACAGTGGCAGAGCAGACGACACAGACGAAAATATAATTAGAAACAGAATCAATGTATACAACGAACAAACTGCTGTTGCAGCAGACTATTATGCCAACCAAAACAAATACCACGGCATTGACGGCGTTGGAAGTATTGACGACATCTTTAATAGACTTAAATCAATCATTGTTGAACAAAGCAACTAACGGACTTTTACTTAATTCCGTAACACCATGCTAGACTCAAATTTTATAGATTACGTAAAAATCTTTTTCAGAAGTGGAAAAGGTGGAAAAGGTAGTGCGCACTTTCACCGTGCAAAAGGCCTTCCACAAGGGGGACCTGATGGTGGTGATGGCGGAAAGGGTGGTGATATTAGACTTAGAGGCAATGCCCAACTATGGACCTTGTTGCATTTAAAATACCGTAAGCACGTGCATGCACAAGATGGCGATCCAGGTGGATCAGCATTATGTACAGGCGCATCAGGCAAAAATGAAGTAATTGAAGTTCCGCTTGGAACCATTGCTAAAGACGAAGAAACCGGCAAAGTATTGTTTGAAATCACCAAAGATGGTGAAGAAAAAGTACTTCTAAAAGGCGGTCGTGGCGGATTGGGAAACACCCATTTCAAAACTGCCACCAAACAAGCTCCAACCTATGCGCAGCCAGGAGAAGACAGCATAGAAGGATGGAAAATTCTTGAATTAAAAGTACTTGCAGACGTTGGTCTTGTTGGTTTCCCTAATGCAGGAAAATCGACTTTACTTTCTGTAATGTCAGCAGCAAAACCTAAAATCGCCAACTATCCTTTTACCACTCTTGTTCCGAATCTTGGAATGGTTGAATATCGTGATTACCGCTCATTTGTAATGGCCGATATCCCTGGTATCATTGAAGGTGCGCATGAAGGAAAAGGCCTGGGCCATAGATTCCTTAAACACATCGAAAGAAATGCTTTGTTGTTGTTTTTAATACCGGCAGACAGTAAAGACATTAAAGCAGAATACAAAATTCTTCTAAATGAATTAAAAGCATTCAATCCTGAATTACTGCAAAAAGAACGCGTTATCGCAATTACCAAATGTGACATGATGGATGATGAGTTAATGGGCTTAATGAAGAAAGATTTAAAAAGCATGAAACCGCTATTTATTTCAGCGGTGGCGGGACTTAATCTGCAAGAGCTAAAGGACACCCTTTGGGAGAAAATCAAACACGGAAAAGAAGAATGGAGCTAAGCTCTACATTGATAAAACAAAAAATCCCGAAACAATGTTTCGGGATTTTTTTTTAAACTATCTTTTTCAAATTATGATTTTACAAAGCTTGTGCTTGTAGAACCCTTTTCACCTTGAACCACTATTGTGTAAAGACCTGAGACAAAATTGCTCACATCTACTCTTGCGTTGTTGTCAAAAGCTGACTCATATACTAACTGTCCTTGCGCATTGTATACTTTCAAATCCGCTTTACCGATAAGCGGATTTTTAATATTGACAAAATCATTTACAGGGTTAGGATAAACATTCATCAATGTACGCATGCTGCTTGAAATACCTGTTGGTGCCCAACCTTGCGCATTAATGTATACATCTTTAAAATCTAATGGGTTATTTACTCTTGAAAAACGAACAACAAAAGAACCATTGCCTCTGATATTTTTTGCATAAAAGTGAAATGACAAAATACCTGTATCACCAGCGTTGTTGAAAGTGAAAGAATCATTGCCAACCTCCGGACCTCTGCAAGAAATTATATCACATATACCAGTTGACCATTCAGTGCTAGGCAATACGACATTAAATCTATTCCATCTGATTGTCTCTGGTTGAGGAGCTTTACTTCTTATTACGGTATGGGCACCTAGGTCTGAAAAGTCTGCAGAATTTGCACCTACATAACCATAAGCATACAATGTGTCTTCATCAATTGTGAATTGCGCGTTTGCGTTCAATCCAACTAAAGCAATAATAATTAGCGTAATTTTTTTAAACATAAGGCAAAGTTACTGATTTTTAAATAATAATTATTTAATTTTAAAACTAATGTCCAAACTTTTAACTGAATGGGTTAACATGCCCAACGATATAAAATCCACACCTGCAGCTGCATAATCTTCAATGTTATCTAATGTTATTCCTCCAGATGCTTCTGTTTCACACTGACCATTAATCAGTTCAACTGCTTCTTTTACCAAATCGGGATTAAAGTTATCCAACATAATTCTTTGAATTGGCAACACGCTTAAAGCTTGCTTCACTTCTTCTAGATTACGTGTTTCTACTTCTATACCTAAATCTAAATCATTTTCTATTAAATATTGTTTTGCCTTTTGGATGGCAGGCACAATACCTCCTGCGACATCAATATGGTTGTCTTTCAACATAACCATATCAAACAAGCCAAATCTGTGGTTTATACCACCGCCAACCAAAACAGCCCATTTTTCAAGAACTCTTAAATTGGGAGTTGTTTTTCTAGTATCCAACACTTTGGTTTTGTATGCTTTAATTTTATTAGCAGCAACATTTGTAACGCTTGCAATGCCACTTAGTCTTTGCATGATATTTAAGAGCAACCTTTCACTTCTTAACAAGGCTTGAGCATTGCCCACTACATCAAAAGCTATATCACCTTTTTTGAGATAATCACCGTCGCTGAAATAGGCATTTATTGTACAATTAGGGTCGTTAATTTCCAATATTTTATAGGCAATATTTAAACCAGCAACAATTCCATTGTCCTTAAAGATTAAGCGGGCCTGGGAAATTCTATCCTTTTCAATACTTGAAAGTGATGAGTGGTCGCCATTACCAATATCTTCTCTTAATGCTTGTTCAATTATTTGAAGCACCTCGTCCGTATCACTTATATCCTTAAAATTCTTATTCATAAAAAAAAGTACTGCAAATTAAAGCAGTACTTTTCATATTATAATTTTTGAATTGTATTTTTATACAATTTTGAACTCATTGATTAAGAATGTCCCCCCCTTTATGCTTCCAACCACTGAAATTCTATAGGTTCCAGATTTAGTTACTAAGCTGATTACGAACATTGTATTGGTTGTACCTGAAGTCTCATGGGTAACGGTTGCTTTTACAGGTGCATTGTTCTTAAAAAAATTATCAAGGACAATTTTTGCTTGCTCTTTTGTAGAGATACCTGAAGAAGAAGGAGTCAGCAACTCAATGCTAGAGTTAAACATATTAACCAAATCAGCTGTATTCGACGATTGAATCGCTTGCGCGACACGAGAACTTTCGTTTGCCGCTTTAACAGCATTGGTGCTCAATAAAGCAATCGCGATTATTAGAAAACTTTTCATCATTTGTATAGATATTTACATAAATCATGCCAAAGGAAAATTTCAATATTTTTCAATTGACATTGAGCTTTTTTAGTTGTTTTTTGAGAACCTCAATTTGATCGCGGAACCTAGCAGCCTCTATGAACTCCATATCTTTAGCCGCGCGATTCATTGAACGCTCTGTTTCTTTAATGGCCTTTTCGATTCCTGCTTTGTCCATATAATTAAAAACTGGATCAGCCGCCTCATCAAATTGATTTTTCGCTTGCGCATAAGCCATGTGGTCCTCTGCCTTTTTAGCATCAGCCACGCTGGTCTCTTTCATTATTTGATCGATTGATTTCACCACCGAGGTCGGAGTGATTCCGTGAAGTGTATTGTAAGCAATCTGTTTTTCACGTCTCCGTTCAGTCTCATCAATTGTCTTACGCATACTGTCTGTCATGCGGTCCGCATACATTATGACCTTTCCATTTTCATTTCTTGCTGCACGACCAATGGTTTGAACCAAACTGGTTACACTCCTTAAAAAACCTTCTTTATCGGCATCTAAAATAGCAACAAAACTAACCTCTGGTAAATCAAGACCCTCTCTCAATAAATTAATTCCAATTAATACGTCTATAACACCTAATCTTAGATTCCTTAGAATCTCAACCCTATCTAGGGTCTTTACCTCACTGTGTATATATTGACATTTGATGCCTAACTTGCTCATATATTTTGCAAGCTCCTCACTCATTCTCTTTGTTAATGTTGTGACTAAAACACGCTCGCCACGCTTAACCCTTTCATCAACCTCATCCAATAAATCGTCAACCTGATTGGTACATGGGCGCACTTCAATGATTGGATCTAACAAACCAGTAGGCCTAATCAATTGCTCTACAACAACACCTTCTGACTCTTGAATTTCAAAGTTTGATGGTGTGGCACTTACATATATCACCTGATTGATCATGCCAATAAACTCCTCCCATTTCAAGGGTCTGTTGTCCATGGCTGCAGGTAGTCTAAATCCATAATCCACCAAATTTATTTTCCTTGCTCTATCACCACCATACATCGCTTTGATTTGCGGCATACTCACATGGCTTTCATCTACCACCAATAAAAAATCTTTAGGAAAATAATCCAACAAACAGAATGGCCTCTCTCCCGTTTGCCTTCTATCCATATAACGGCTATAATTTTCTATTCCACTACAATATCCAAGTTCACGCATCATTTCTAAATCAAAATTAACACGTTCTTCAAGCCGCTTGGCCTCAAGATTTTTACCTTGCGATTTAAAATACTCCATTTGAAGAACCAAGTCATCTTGAATTTCGTAGATCGCTTGATTTAACCTTTCTTTTGGTGAAACATAAATGTTGGCTGGGTAAATCGCTACATCTGAAAAGGTATCTAAAATTTGACCATTGGCTGGGTCAAACGACTGAATTTCCTCAATTTCATTCCCGAAAAAAGAAATGCGGTAGGCAAAATCATTGTAAGCCAAATAAACATCAACAACATCACCTTTAACCCTAAAATTACCCCGTTTAAATTCATCCGTTGTGCGGCTATATAAACTGTTGACCAATTCATGTAAGAAAGCGTTTCTCGCAATGATCTGCCCCTTGCTTACACGGATGATACTGTTTTCATAATCTGCAGGATTACCTGCACCATATATACAACTTACAGAAGCAACGATAATAACATCTCGCCTACCGCTCAACAAAGTTGAAATGGTCTTGAGACGCATTTTCTCGATTTCTTCATTGATTGCTAAGTCTTTTTCAATGTAAGTTCCTGTGCTTGGAATAAAAGCTTCAGGTTGATAATAATCGTAATAACTTACAAAATACTCTACTGCATTGTTGGGAAAGAAATGGCTAAATTCACTATACAATTGAGCAACCAAAGTCTTATTGTGGCTTAAAACCAGAATGGGTCTTTGAACTTCTTGAATAACATTGGCAATCGTAAAAGTCTTACCACTCCCTGTCACACCAAGCAAAGTCTGAGCATGAGCACCTTGTTCAAGCCCCTTAACCAATAATTCAATAGCCGCAGGTTGATCACCTGTCGGTTTGAACGGCGATTGAATCTCAAATTTAGACATACTCTTTAATTATAAAACAAAACTGTAGAAATGAGATCTAGAAATAATTTGGCAAACAAGATCTTATCCTTGTTCCAATCTAAAACGCTCTCTTCTTAATTCACTAAAGCCTAGTGGATTCGCTTTTAAGGTATCGATGTTGTTTCTTTCCTTGTATATATCAATTGCTGCAAACACGGCATTGGTAAAGCTTAGCTGAGAAGCAATTCCTTTTCCAGCAATATCATAGGCCGTTCCATGGTCTGGACTGGTTCTTAAAACCGGCAAACCAGCTGTATAATTAACCCCATCTTCAAAAGCAATTGATTTAAAAGGAATCAAACCTTGATCGTGGTACATGGCTATTACCATATCAAAATTATGGTAAGATTTCATTCCAAAAAATCCATCCGCACTGTATGGTCCAAAACAGAAGATATCCGCTGACTTGGCCTCCTCTATTGCAGGAATGATTGTATCCCTTTCCTCTGTGCCTATTGCACCTTTGTCACCGTTATGTGGATTTAATCCCAATACAGCAATTTTAGGTTTAACGATGCCAAAATCACGTTTTAAACATTCATTTGCTACCTTTAATTTTGCCAAAATTAGATCTTTTTTAATGGCCGCTGAAACCTGATTTAGTGGTAAATGTTCAGTTAATAGACCAACACGAATATCGTCGTTATACAATACCATTAGAGAATCTTTAACGCCTAATGCATCTGTTATATGTGACGTGTGACCAGTAAATCCTTTCGCAGTTTTAATGCTAGACTTATCTACGGGCGCTGTCACCATTGCATCCAATTTATTTGCCTTTGCATCTTGAAGCATCCTGTCAATAGCAAGCAAGGCTTCAGCCCCTGCCTTCTCTGATTGAATTCCATATTGAACTTCAAATGCTTCATTGCTGCTTGCAATCAAATTCAATTGGTCTTCTTTTGCTTCAGACACATCTTTTATCAATACATAAGAAGGCTGTTCAAGTCCTAAAGTCTTTTTGCAAAACGCAAAGGATTTAGGGTTTGCATACAATACAGGAATGCAATGATCGAACAACATGAAATGTTCAAAAGCTTTTATTATCACTTCGAGTCCAACGCCATTGGGATCACCTTGGCTGATTCCTATAATTGGTTTCTTCATATTACTTCGTTTTTTGACTTTGTTTTATTAAAAAATCGATCATTAGCCTTACGCCAACGCCTGTTCCTCCTTTTGGTTTATATGCATCGGCAGCATGGTTAAAGGCTGGTCCTGCAATATCAAAGTGCATCCACGGATAGTCCGTAAAATGTTCTAAAAATTTAGCCGCACTAATTTGACCGCCTTCACCCTTACCTAAATTACTCATATCTGCAATTTCAGATTTTAATTCATCTGCGTATTCTTGCCATAGAGGGAATTCAACCAAACGCTCAAAAACTGAATAACTGCTTTCAAAAACAGATTGTTTTAATTTGTCATCTGCGTTGCCCATAAATGCTGTGGCGTAAGGACCAATAGCCCTCACAGCAGCACCAGTTAAAGTTGCAAAATCACAAACCAACATCGGATTTAATTTCTTAGCAAAATGCAAAGCATCCGCTAAAACCAAACGGCCTTCAGCATCCGTATTCAAAACCTCTACAGTGGTTCCGCTGTACATCGTAATGACATCACCTGGAGCGTAACTGTTTTCACCTATCCAATTGTCTGTTGCAGGAACTAGGCCCACCACGTGAATAGGAAGCCCCAATTTAGCTACAGCATTTAATACAGAAACAACAACTGCACTGCCAGCCATATCACATTTCATATGGTCCATGCTCATTGGTGTTGGTTTCAAACTTAATCCGCCCGTATCATAAACAACGCCTTTACCAACCAATACAATTGGTTTTTTATTGTTCGCGTTCTTTGGCTTGTACTCCATGATGTTAAAGGTTGGCGGAATTTTACTTCCTTTGTTTACAGCCAAAATACCACCCATTTTTTGGGCCGCTATTCTTGATTCATTCCAAACTTCAACATTAAATCCTGCTTCCTTTCCTATCTTTTTAAACTCCTCAGAAAGTTGCACTGCATTTAAAAAACTATGTGGCTCATTCACCAAATCACGTGCTATGTAAGTTGAATCTATAACCGCATTTAAATAGTCTAAATCTTTTGCCTCAACAGTATCAGCTAATACATGAATGTTTTGCAGGCTATTAGATCTTTTCTTTTTGTCCGTAAAATATTTCAAGAACTGATAATTTGACAGCATGATTCCTTCTGCCATCGCTAAAGCTAAATGTTTGTCAAATGATATAACACAAGCATGCTTTGCCTTATGCTCATTCAAAATGGAACAAAACTTCGCGCCCATTTTGCGAACCTTTTCACTCAGTTCCCAACCAGAAGCATCATAAATTGGCAAAACAAGTTTTAAAACAGAGCCTGAATTAAACTGAATCATGTTTCTTTTTGATTCAATGCCAGCTAAAACTGCATCGTTCTCAGCTTTTTCTAAAAACACTGATTTTTTGAATTTATTGGCATCAACAATAACAATCATTTGATCGTTATCCGACGGCTTACTTACTGATTTTATAAACTTCATGGTTCTTTTATTTTATTAATTGATTAGGACTAAACAATAGTCTTTTTTACCTTTTTGCGCCAATATATATTTTCCTTTTATTAAGTCTTTTACTGAAATTTTGTATTCCAAATCACTGACCTTGTTTTTGTTGATACTAATACCATTTCCTTGCAACATTTTCTTTGCTTCCGTTTTACTCGGCAACAGATTTATTTTTTCACTTAAAAAGTCAACAATCGGAATACCTGCATCAACTTCACTTAATGTCAGTGTTGCTTGCGGAACACCTTCCATTGCAGACAACAAAGTCACCTCATCTATGGTTTCCAACTCTTCTGTTGTGCCCTTACCAAACAAAATCTCACTTGCACGAACCGCATTGTTATAAGCCTCTTCACCATGAACACGAATGGTCACTTCTTTCGCAAGTTCTTTTTGCAATAAATGTTTCTCAATGGATTCAATCTCTTCTCTGCTTTTAAGGCTAAAAATACGAATGTAATTTTGAACATCATCATCGCTAGATCTTAACCAAAACTGATAAAAAGCATATGGGGTAGTCCTCTTAGGATCTAACCAAATATTTCCACCCTCAGATTTTCCAAACTTTGTGCCGTCTGCCTTTTTAATCAACGGTGTGGTTAAAGCGAATGCCTCTCCTCCGTCCATTCTTCTGATTAGTTCTGTACCTGTAACAATGTTTCCCCATTGGTCACTTCCACCCATTTGCAGCTGAACATTTTGATGCTTGTTCAGATAATAAAAGTCATATCCCTGAACCAATTGGTAACTAAACTCTGTAAACGACATGCCATTTTCTAAACGGTTTTTAACACTGTCCTTTGACATCATGTAATTCACCGTAATGTGTTTGCCCACATCTCTTATAAAATCTAAAAATGAAAATTGCTTAAACCAATCGTAATTATTGACAATTTCTGCGCTGTTTTCGCCACAGTCAAAATCTAAAAACTTTTGCAACTGCGCTTTTTGACAAGCCAAATTATGGTTCAAAACATCTTCATTCAACAAGTTGCGTTCTGCACTTTTTCCACTTGGATCACCAACCATCCCTGTAGCGCCACCAACCAGAGCAATTGGTTTGTGACCGGCTCTTTGAAAATGAAGCAAGGTCATTATTTGCACCATATTTCCAACGCCCAATGAATCAGCAGTTGGGTCAAAACCGATATAGCCTTTTACGATTTTACTGTTTAACAAATCTTCTGTTCCAGGCATAACATCCTGTATCATATTTCTCCAACGAAGTTCTTCAATAAAATTGTACTTAGGCTTCATAAATCTCAAGGTGACAGTAATAAATATATAAAAGGCAAAGATAAACCAAAACTAAACATTTTCACATGGAATCAAGTGAAATAAAATATTTTCAATAAGTTTGTGCTGTCGATGAATTTTTTATCCCATTATTTTTTTTACAAAACCCAAGACCCTTACTATAATACTGGGCTAATATTGCCAGATTTGGTCAAAAACTATTGCAATTCGCATATTAACCCAATTGGCAAATTTAACCGCCCAGCTTTTATTGCCCTAGCAGAAGGAAGTTTAACCCACCTTGAATGTGATAGAAAATTTCACAATTCTGAGTTTTTCAAAAGCACAACCCACTATTTATCTGAAGCCTTCGATTCTGAGTGTAAATGGCCGCGTAAATGGTTTTTAAACCATCTGCTCATGGAAATTTTACTTGACCGCGTTTTAATGGATGAAAACGAAAAACTATGTGAACAATTTTACCATGACCTTAGCCGGGTAAACATAGAAGAGATAGGCGTTTTCCTAAAAATGATTGGCCTTCCAAATCCTCAAAATTTTCAAATTGGATTTGAGCGGTTTGTCAATTCTAAGTTTATTTTTGAATACCAGCACAATGAAAAAATTTGTTTTGCGTTGAACAGGGTGTATGAAAAAGTTGGAATTGATTATGAGTGGACCATTGAGGACAACATTTTAATACAGAAAAAGCTTCCAAGCATCCTTGAATTTTTAAAAGGAAAATTGGATGATTTAAGCAATGAACTCAAAATATAAAGAAAAGTTAAATATTTTTAAGATATTTGCATAGACCTATGAAAAGTCACCTTATAGTATTCATTCTATTTTCCTTTACCATTAAAGGTTATAGCCAAAATGCAACAAAATACAGCAATGAATTTTTGCAAATTGGTGTTGGCGCACGCTCATTGGGCATGGGAGGATGTATGATTGCATCCACCAATGACGTCTATTCAGGATATTGGAATCCTGCAGGATTGGTTGGCATTAAAAGCAATGCACAAGTAGCCCTCATGCACGCTGCTTACTTTGCAGGAATTGCCAATTATGATTACGGATCATGGGCCACAAAGGCAGGCGACAAAGGTGCCATTGGCATTAGTTTGGTTCGTTTTGGCGTTGATGGAATAGCGAATACGTTTGACTTAATTAGAAATGGTGAAATTGATTACACCAGAGTAAGCTCTTTTAACACCACAGATTTTGCAGCCATTGTCTCTTATGCTCAAACCGCTGACATTAAAAGCATGAGAAACATTGATTTTTCATGGGGTGGAAATATGAAAATCATCAGCAGAAAAGTTGGCCCTTTTGCGAAAGCAACAGGATTCGGTTTTGATGCAGGTGTAAAATTCGAAAACACAAAAAAAGATTGGTCGCTCGGCATCGTGGTGCGCGATGCAACATCAACTTTTAACAGTTGGAGGTATACATTTACCGACGCACAAAAAGACATTTTAGCAACTACTGGAAATGCCATTCCAAAAAGCACTTTAGAAATAACATTACCAAGAATATTGGGTGGTTTTGCAAAAACTTGGGAAAATGACAATTGGAAAATCTTGGCTGAACTTGATGCAAATATTACCTTAGACGGCAAACGAAACACCTTAATTAAGACTGATTTTTTAAGCATTGATCCATATTGTGGAGCTGAAGTAAGTTACAACATTAGCGACGCAAACCATTTATACTTTAGAACTGGTTTTAACAACTTCCAACACTACACCAACAGCAATGGAAAAAACACCGCATCAATTATGCCCAATGTAGGCATAGGATTTACCTTTGGAAACTTTACTCTAGACTATGCATTAACAAATTTAAGTGCTGTTTCGGGTAATGGACCTGCACTCTATAGCAACATTTTCTCCCTAAAGTTGGACATAAATAGAGACAGTAAATAAGCTGCTTCATTTAAAACCAATATTCTGTATGGGCCTGATTTTATATTTAGTCAAAATGACTTAATTTCGCGGCTCAAAATTTCTTTAATTGTCTTTCATTGAAAATTTAAAAAACCGTTGGCAAGTAAAATCTGGTTTACAGGTATTGCTAATCTTAATTGTATTTGCTTGCACAGGAAGTTCTGTTGTAGTGATAAAACACTTAATAGGCATATCCAACAGCTCACCAAGTTCTCATAGAATTCTATTTTACTTAGCTGTTCTACCCATATACAACATCATGTTATTAGGCTACGGATTCTTATTTGGTCAATTTAAATTCTTCCTAAATTTTGAAAAGAAATTCTTCAAAAGAATTATTGGTTTATTTAAAAAAACAAAAAAATGATTGATACATCCAAGATATTGTCCGCCTTATCGCATGTAGAAGACCCTGATTTAAAAAAGGATCTTGTTACTTTAGGCATGATAAGAGATGTTGTTGTATCTGACTTCAATATTTCTTTTTCTGTGTATTTAACTACTCCAGCTTGCCCCATGAAAGACATGTTGGAAAATGCATGCAGAAATGCAATACAGCACTTTATCCCAGAGGCAAAAGACATTCAAATTAAAATGACTGCAGAGGTCAGCACCCAAACAAGAATTTCCGATGTTATGCCTGGTGTGAAAAATATCATTGCAGTTGCAAGTGGCAAAGGTGGTGTTGGTAAATCAACTGTTGCGGCAGGCATTGCAAATATTTTAAACAAATCAGGCGCCAAAGTTGGCGTGTTGGATGCTGATATTTATGGCCCATCTATTCCTATCTTATTTGGTGTTGAAAATGCCACCATTGAAATGGATGTAGTTGACGGCAAAGAACTCATGCGACCGGTGCTTGCAGATAACATAAAATTATTCTCGATTGGATTTTTATCAAAACCAAATGAAGCTATAGTTTGGCGTGGACCAATGGTCTCCTCAGCCATCAAACAATTTATGAATGGGGTAAATTGGGGTGAATTGGATTATTTAATTGTCGACTTGCCACCAGGAACAGGCGATGTTCAATTAACCTTGGTTCAAAACCTACCATTAACAGGCGCGGTCATTGTTAGCACACCACAAAAATTGGCAGTTGCAGATGCAAGAAGAGCTTGTTCTATGTTTAAAATGGAAGCAGTTAATATTCCCATTATAGGGATAGTTGAAAACATGTCTTTCTTTACACCTCCGCAAAAACCGGAAGAAATTTATTACCTCTTTGGTCAAGGAGGCGCGGAAAAACTAGCCACTCAATTTAACACCTCAATATTGGGTAAATTGCCAATTATAACTGACATGATGGAAGATGGCAGCTCAGGAAATATTTCAGAAATTCAAAATGTCAAGATTTTTACTGAAATTGCGGGCAGATTGGTTCAGCAAATAGCCATTATCAATTCAAACAAATAACATGACCAACCAAATATCAAAAATCGAAGAGGCGCTTGATTCTGTGAGACCATTTCTTAAAATGGATGGTGGAGATGTTGAACTCGTTAACATTGATGAAAACAATGTTGTCACATTAAAACTACTAGGTGCCTGCAGCGGCTGCTCTATGAGCCATATGACCATGAAAGCTGGCATTGAGGAAGCAATTAAAAAAGTACTTCCTGAGGTTAGTGCTGTTTTGGCAATAGATTAATTTTAGTATTCACTAAAACATTTCCCGCATCTTGGCTCATAATGATCTGAATGGCCAATTAACAACAATACTTTATTATCTACCTTTCGATAGGTATATTCAGCTTGCTCACCACAAACAGTACATGCGGCCTTAAGTTGAATTTTATCATCCGCCAATTCCATCAATGCAGGGATTAAGCCAAATGGTCTTCCGAGATAATCTTTGTCTAATCCAGAGGCTACTACATCAATTCCCTTCCCTAGTATTCTTTTCAAATCACTTAAAATAACTTTATTAAAAAATTGCGCTTCATCAATAGCCACCAACTTCGTGAATGGGCTAATAAAATCTAGCAACTCCATATCATTATCGAAGACGATACATTCATGTGTTTTCCCATCATGGGTCGCTATGACAGCCTTTCCAGCCCTAACATCAACTGAAGGTTTTAAAACAATGAACTCATTCGATTTTAAATTTTGTTCGCTTATGTATTGTATGAGCGCACTTGTCTTGCCAGCAAACATGCAACCATAATAAATTCTTAATTTTCCTTTACTCGACATCTATTGAAGGCAAAATTGCTCAAAAAATATTTAGCCTCAAAAATTATTTAAAAGTATTTTATTAATAGAGAAAAAAATATTATTATTGAATTGAAATTCTCCAATCTCAAATGAATCAGCAAGAACGCCTAGAACAATTAAAATCACTTTTAAATTCTTCGGAAAAAGCAATTATTGAAATCCAAAATGGTACAAACATTGACTTTTACAGTGCGCTGATTCAGAACAACAGCATTGAATGCTTTAATTTATCAAAACAATTGGTGAATTTAAATAGCAGTCCTATAGCAAACACCCTTCCTATTGAGAACAGCATACCAATAGAAGCAGTTTTGGAAGAAACTCCTGCAACACCGGAAATCAAAGAATCAAAAATTGAGGCGCCTATAGAAGTAATTATAGAACCTGTGATTGAACCAATTCATGAAATCATAATTCCTGAGCCAGAAAAAGCAGTTGAGGTAGTCAAAGAAGAAGTTAAAATTGAAGAACCAATTGTTGAGATTGTTGAAGCGCCTATTTTTGAAAAGAAAATAGAAACAAGCACCAAATCAGAAGAGAATGTCCCTGTTTCAAAACCAATAATAGCGAAAGTAGAAACGCCTGAAGATGACACTTCACTCAATGCGAAACTATCAAAAAACAAAACACCTGTTTTGAATTTTGCTGACAAATCTACTGAAACGGCTATCGCTGACTTAAGCAAAGCCATCTCCATTGGCAAAAAGTTTGAATTTATAAACGGACTATTTGCAGGCAACAGCGAAGTGTACAAAAACAGCATACAAGCGCTTCAAAATGCTGAAAACTTTGAAGCAGCAATCAACTACATAGAAAATGAAATCACCAGTCAATTCGATTGGAATGACAGTGAAAATGAAAACTTAGCCGCAGAATTTTTTGCCCTAATAAAACGAAGATTTAACTAAAACTAAATAATGATCAACTGGCATAGTATACCATTTGCCAGGTTATTGATTCCGTTCACCATTGGTATAGTCGTTTACAATTGTTCACCGGGAACTCTACCCTTCGCATTCGTGCTAATTATATTGGCATGCGCTTATTTATTGTTTGAAAAAACAATTCAAATTCAAGCAAAATTCAAATTCAAAGTTTGGACAGCCACAGCAATCCTTGCACTGTTTATGTCTTTTGGCGCCGTGAGACAACATTGTATCCAAGCAAATCTATCGAAAAAACATTACAGCAATGTTACAGGAATGCGGTATCTTAAATTCGAGGTTGTTGATGTTTTGGAGTCTAAAAACAACAAACTTAAAATTGAAGCAGAGGTAATTGATGCGGTTGACTCTTTACTTTTAAAAAACAAACCTCTAGGCAGATTGCTGATTAATTTAAAAATCGATAGCGGTGCTATTGCGCCTAAGATTGGCGAAACATATTGGGTGAAAGCCAAATTAACAAAACCAGAGCACAGTGGAAACCCAGGAACATTCGATTACCCTAAATATCTGCAACGTAAACAAATATTCCATACCATCAACACATCGCTAGGTCAAATTATAAAGACCAATGATTTCTATTACCACTTTAGATCAACTGCGTATGAATTAAGGGACCAATGTCTCAATATTATCAAAGCAAATATTCCTAATAAACTGTCATATGGCATATCGGAGGCCCTCCTTTTAGGATACAAATCCGACCTAAATGAAGATACTAATCTAATATTTACAAGAACGGGAACCTTGCACATACTTGCCGTGAGTGGCATGCATGCAGGTTTGATTTTTACAATTTTAAATTGGGTATTCAGTTTTCTTAAAAAATTTAAACGAGGGAATTTACTCCAAGCAATCATAATTCTTTGTTGTCTTTGGTTTTATGCGTTAATGTCTGGATTGTCGGCATCAGTGATTAGAGCTGCTGTGATGTTTAGTTTAATGACTATTGGGAAATTGGTAAATAGGTCTAACAATCCGATAAACACGATATTCTCATCTGCATTTGTTCTTTTGGTCTATGACCCAAATTTCCTATTTGACCCAGGATTTCAATTGTCATACGCTGCTGTCCTTGGCATTGGCTTTTGCTATTCTAAAATCAGAGTGTTGTATGGCAAAAAACCGAAACTGATTGTTTCAATCTGCGATTTAATTAATGTTAGTATTTGTGCACAATTGTTAACTTTCCCGATTAGCATTTTCTACTTTAATCAATTCCCAAGTTATTTTTTGGTCACCAATCTCATTGTTATTCCAATTTACACCATAATAATTTTTCTATTAATCGCTCTACTCCCTTTGAACTTTGTTCCATTTCTATCCTTAATGCTAGGTAAAATTATTGATTTATTAATCTATTATAATGATATTTTCATGCATTTCATGGACAGTCTTCCCTATGCTGTGATTAACAATCTTGGGATGGATTATCTTGAACTTGGTTTACTCTATAGCTTTGTTATATTGATGATTTATTGGATTTGCTTCAAAAACAAAACAACTATATTAGGAATACTTGTCGTTTTTGCAATACTGACACCCTATAAAAATTATACTTTAACAAAGATTCACAACCAAAGATTTATTTGTTTAATGGGTTTTCGAAATGCCAATATCTTTGTTTGTGTCGATGGAGAAAATTCATTCGTTTATGGAGATTCTTTAAGTTTTACAGAAAAAAGCATAAAAAATGACTTAAGTAGATTTTTTTTGAAACATAAAATTAAGTCAAAATATATGGTTCAAGAAAAAAAGTCATTTGTTTCAACAAATTTTAGGGCAATTTCAGGACTTGGTTTTCAATTTTTTGACAGAATTGTGACAATACAAAATACTGCACAATTAAATAGACAAAATAATGTTTTTTGTGTAGTCAGTGGACTAGAAAAAAACCCACTATCAAAATCAAATTGCAATCCTAGTAATTTGATAATCAGCCATAAAATAAAAGAATCAAAAAAGCACAAAATCGAAAATGAATTATTCAAACGATTTGGAAAAAAAATAAATATTTCAACTAGATTCCGAATGATTTATCAATTTTGAAAATAAATTCAATAAAAAAGAGGACTATTTTTTGAAATTGTTTGGCATTTCAAAAATCGTTTCTATATTTGGAGTGTTAAAATAATAAAAAATCAATATAAATTTTATTAATTATGAGAAAAATTTACAAACCACAAAAATTCCTACGAATAGTCTTCGCACTATTCTGTGCGGGATTCATGAGCTCGGCTTATGC
>CANFXY010000013.1 GCA_947451105.1 Bacteroidota bacterium
CTCACAATAACCGACATCGAATAATCGATGTATGCGGTTTTCATTTCGTCCTCGATATTAATCGGTATAATTCGATCGAAATTGTTTTCGTCAGGGTTTTGATCCATAAATGTTTGATTTCTAAAAACAGTGCAAGATAACTTTTTTTTGGGGTAATTTTTAAATTACATTCCACAATATACCAACAAAAAAGCCTCAGAATTTCTGAGGCTTTTTTTAAATAAAGTTTATTAAAAATTACATCTTAATTACCTTCACTTTGCCTAAGCCAAGTGATTCTAATTTTTCTTTAATTTTCACATCATCTCCTACGCACAATATCACTAAATTCTCAAGTTGTATGTATTTCTTAGCGATCGCATTGACATCATCTTTTGTAAGATTCTTGATGATTTCAGAGCGTTTTGCATTGAAGTTACGGTCTAAATCCAACTGAATGATTTGGGTTAAGAAACCTAATTTGGCAAAAGCACTTTCGTAATCCAATGCTTCTCCGCCTAACAATGATTTTTTAGTGAAATCAAGTTCATCATCGCTGATACCGGAAGTTACATATTTTTTCAATTCTGAGAAAATCTCATTAATTGCACTGTCTGTTGCACTCGCATTTATACCTGCACTAATAACGAAGGTTCCAGGGTAGCCATAGCCAGATGAGCTGAAGCCAGAGCGAATGCCATAGGTCCAACCTTTATCTTCTCTTAAATTCAAGTTTAAACGCGAATTAAACGCACCACCCAAAGCAAAGTTCATGATATTGGCTTTATAGAAATCACCATCAATATCGTAAGGAATGGTTCTGTAACCAATCATAATCGTTGTTTGAGGCGCATTGTCCTGATTCACCATGTAAATTTGTGTTTTGGTGCTCGCAGGGAAATTATTGAAAGTAGGCATACTTAAGTTCTTGTTTTGCCATTTTTTCAAGAAGGCTAAATTTTCCAATACAACGGCTTCATCTAGGTCTCCAACAAATGAAATTGTTGTTAAATTTGGAGAAAGAAAATTTTCTTTAAAGTTTTTCAAATCTTCAATGGTAATTTTATTTGCCACTGAATATTCGCTTAAAGAAGTGGTACCAATTGGATTGTCAACGCCAAACAATAAATGTCTGAAGTTCTTTGAACCAAAACTAGATGGGGTAAAGTTATCGTTTGAAATAGACCCTAAAATCGCTTTCTTGTTGGTTTTAAATTCTTTCTCAGCATAAGCAGGATTATAGAACATATCTTCTAAAAGTGCCATAGTTTGTTTCATAGAATCTTTAAAACAAGAAACCATGCAAGTAAAACTTTGACCGCTTGCACCAAATGAAATATTACTGCCCAAAGCTTTTAGTTTGTTTTCAACTTCCAAAGCGGTTTTAGTGGTAGTACCCTCATTCATAAGGCTTGCTAACATTGCTGCAGTACCATTCTTGATTTTACCAGTTTCAAATAAGTGTGCACCTCTTATATTCATACTTAGATAAACAATTGGAGATTCACTGTTTTTAGTTCCAATGATTTTAATGCCATTGTCAAAACTTGCTTTAAAGAAGTCAGGCACAATAGCTGGTTTAGCCGCCGAAATAGCAGGCTTTTTGTTTCTGTCAAATCCAGCAACATCAACATTAGGTTTGTATACTAAGTTTGCATATGCTGATTTATCAGGCGTTTCATTTTTATAAGGGTTCTCACTTACATAGGCATCCACTCTGAAGTTGGCATCAACTTCAGCGCGCGGATCTGGCACAATGTGCAAACAAGCGTAATTTCTGCCTTTAATATAGGTATTGTATACCCTCATAATATCTTCTTTGGTTACATTCTTATATCTATCTAAGTCTTTATCCAAGGTCATATTGCCATTGGTTAGCATTTCATACTGCGTAAGAACAGATGCTTTAGAAGCTACCGTTTCATTTACGGCATAGTATCCTGCAAGCATTTCTTGTTTGATTCTGTTTAATTCAGCATCAGAAAAACCATTGGTTTCGAATTCCAATAAAGCCTTAGCAAGGTAATCTCTCATGTCTTTTTCGTTAAGACCGCCAAACTTTTCAGGATAGCTTACAAGTATAAAGCTAAACTCACCTGCTACTTCGAATGAGCTATTGAAGCAATTAGCCTGCAAAGCCATTTCATTGTCAATAAAGTTTTTGTATAAAACAGAGTTTTTACCATTGCCTAAAAGCTGAGCCAACATATCCAATGCAGGTTCGTCCTTGTGGAAAGTTGGTACACTTGGGTAGTTAAAGCTAGCCAATGGTGCGAAAACTTTACTTGTAATCGTTTTGATTTTTTGTTCTTCTAAAACGATTGGTGTTTTCATTAAAGGAGCAACTTCAGGACCTCTGTTGATGGCGCCAAAATATTTCTCAACCATTGCCAAAGCTTCTTTGGTGTTAACATCACCTGAAATAACTAAAATGGCATTGTTTGGACCATACCATTTAAGGAAGAAGTTCTTTAAATCGGTTGAATCGGCATCATTCAAGTCGTCAACATAACCAATGGTTTGCCAACTGTATGGATGACCGTATGGGTAAAGCATTTGATCTTTAACCTCTGGCAACATGCCATATCCGTCTGCATATCTTTGATCTTTTTCGTTTTTTACTGTTTTTCTTTGATTCTCAAACTTTTTATTTGTAAAAGCTGGCAACAAGAAGCCCATTCTATCGGCTTCAAGCCATAAAGCAGTTTCGAGCATATTGCTTGGAACTGTCTCGAAGTAATTGGTTCTATCTCTGTTGGTAGTTCCGTTCATTTCACCACCAGAACCTTGAACTATTTTAAAATGCTCTTCATCAGCTACGTTTTGAGAACCTTGGAACATCATATGTTCAAAGAAGTGCGCAAAACCTGTTCTCTTCATTGTTTCACGGTTAGACCCTACGTGGTAGGTAACTTCAACGTGCACAATTGGATCACTGTGGTCTTCATTGATGATGACTGTTAGACCGTTTGGCAAACGGTACTTTTCATAGGGAATCACCAATTTGCCTGGTTGGGCATCCACTTTCTTAATCAAAGTGGCCGTTTGTGCACTTAAATCCCGAGATAATAACAGGGCTAGAGCAATCGAAAAATAATACAATTTTTTCATTTTATAAAGTTTGGAATAATTATTGTACAAAAATAGTAGACAGGGGCAACCTTATCCACAGAAATGTCGTCAAAAGTAGAGATTTACTTGATAAAAGAAAAAAATATATTTGCACAAATACATGCGCTTTTTGCCATCAATTTCCCTCCTATTCTCAACCTTTTTAATTTTTTTAAGCACAAATAGAACAGAAGCTCAAAACCAAAATAACAATTACGGAAAAGAGTTTCGTTTTACTTTCTTAGAAAATTATGGAAGTTTAGATAAGGTATCGTTTGTTGTTTCTTTAACGAAACTGCCAGATACAGTTCGTATTTATGCGGGTAACTCTGCATTTGAAACCATTGTTTACAAAAACTATGATACGGTTTTAAATTACACAAAATTTAGCTCCCCTAATGCTCTTGTATTTGGTCCCAACAAGAGCATTTTAATCAATACCAAATCAAATACTCCATTTGCGCTCTATGCCATGAACAATGTGCAAAACAGCAGCGACATTTCGACCATTACACCATCCGAAAAAATCCCTGGCAACCCTGACTATTTTATTAATACCTATAGAGGCGATGAGTCATTGGGCAAAGAAAACAACAGTTTGTTTTCTGTTGTGGCCATCGATGACAGTTGTTATATTAATGTCATGCCATCGGCTGATTCAAAATACAATTTGGTTAAAAATGTACCATTTGGAATTTGGCTTAGAAAAGGGCAAGTGTATTTCGAACAGGCCTTAGATAGTCAATCATTTTCTGGTACCCATGTATGGAACAGCAATGGATGCAAAAGATTTGCTGTATTTGAGGGCGCTAAATGTTCATTTGTAGACTATTCAACACCCAACTGCAGGGGTTGCGACCATTTATACAACCAAACCAGACCCTTGCAATACTTAGGAAAATCGTTTACCACCCTACCTTATGAAACGATTGATGGAGGATACATCTATCAAATCGTTGCAACTGAAAACAACACCAACATTAAGATTGATGGTGTTTTTCGTGTTAACTTAAACAAAGCTGAGGTATATCAATACAACCAAAAAACGAATGTTGTTGTATGCATTGAGTCGGATAAATTGATTTCGGTGGTAGAATTGATGAAAAGTGGCGAATGCAATGGTCAGATCGATAAATTAGGCAACCCTAGTTTAATGAATGTGGTACCTAATAATCAAACCACTACAAATACTGGGTTTAGTTTCCCTTATACCACAAAAATATCTCAAAATCCTATTTCTCCAGCCGATTTTTATGTTGGAATATCTGCACCTATAGGAAGTTTATACAAAATTCGCATAAATGGCAACCCAATTGACACAAGTAAATTCAAAAATTCTTGTCAAAATTCAGTTGGTAGCATTAAACTTAATCCAGCCCTCAAATACAAAATCAGTTCAGAAATAGGATTTATCGCCTATATGTACGCATTTGGAATTGACGAAAGTTATGCAAGCGAAATTGGCTCAAGTTTCGAAAATTCAAAAACACAAATTTCACTTGATGCAAATCAATACACGACTTGTGATTCTTTTAATGTTTTTAGGTTTAAAGCCAAATCGGATTCATTTGCTTTGTACAAATGGAGTTTTGGTGACGGAACTTTTCAAACTGGAGACAGTGTTAGTAAAAAATATCCCAAAACAGGTGTTTATCAAGTTAAGCTAAACGCCACTTATCCGAATAATGTTGGCTGTTTGGGTGATACATTTGTTAAGACTGTTAAAGTTCAAAAACGTCCATACTTCAATTTAGGTAGAGATTCTATTTTGTGTTTCGGAGACTTTTTTCAAGTGTCACCTGTTGTTGAACCTAAAACAAAATATTTGTGGAGCAATGGGAGCACATCGAGTCTGATTGTTGTAAATAATGCTCAAAAAGTTTGGCTGAAACTTACAGATACCAATCAATGTTCATACACCGATACTATGAACCTTTCGTTTGCAAATTGTGACACAAACTCAATTATCATCCCCAATGTCTTCACGCCAAGTAATTTAAGTTCTCAATCTAATGACAATATCAATGATTTGTTTGAGACTAAATTCACGGGATTTGACGAATTAAAGGGTAAAATATACAACCGTTGGGGCAATTTGGTGTATTCTTTTAGCTTTCCGACTGATGCCTATTGGAATGGTGGTTTGAACAACGATGTTACAAATCCTTGTCCATCAGGCACCTATTACTATCTTTTTGAATTTACAAACTCAAAAACAAATTTAGTTAGATCATACAATGGCGTTGTCGAATTGATTCGATAATTCTGTATAAAACTTGTTTATTTTACATAGCACAATATTGTATAATTTTGAATACACTATTGAATATGCCAAAAATACTAGTTATAGACGACGAAAAACCAATCAGAGATGCCCTTCATAATATTTTAACTGCAGAGCAATATCAGGTAGATATTGTAGAAAACGGTAAAAAAGGTCTAGAGATGTTAAACGAAAACGACTACGATGTTGTTTTATGCGACATTAAAATGCCCGGAATGGATGGATTGGAAGTAATGACCAAAGCTTCAGAGATTGCGCCAGAAGTTCCATTCATATTAATTTCTGGGCATGGTACCATTGAAATTGCGGTTGAAGCAGTTCGCAAGGGAGCCTATGATTTTATTTCTAAACCACCAGATTTAAACAGGTTGTTAATTACGATTCGAAATGCGGTAGAGAAAAACAACTTAGTCATTGAAACGAAAGTTTTGAGACGTAAAGTATCAAAAACGCGCGATATTATTGGTGAAACTCCTTCTATTCAAAAAATTAAAGATACCATTGAAAAAGTAGCACCTACAGATGCACGTGTGTTGATTACTGGAGAAAATGGAACAGGAAAAGAACTTGTTGCACGTTGGATACATGAAAAGAGCAACCGTGCAAACATGCCATTAATTGAGGTGAATTGTGCGGCAATTCCAAGTGAGTTGATTGAAAGCGAGCTATTTGGTCACGAAAAAGGCGCATTCACAACTGCAATAAAACAACGTATTGGTAAGTTTGAGCAAGCAAATGGCGGTACTTTATTTCTAGATGAAATAGGTGACATGAGTTTATCCGCTCAAGCAAAAGTGCTTCGAGTAATTCAAGAAGGCGTTTTACAAAGGGTTGGTGGCGACAAGGCAATTCATGTAGACGTAAGGGTATTGGCAGCTACAAATAAGAACTTAATTGAAGAGATTGAAAAAAATCAATTCAGAATGGATTTATACCACCGTTTAAGTGTAATCATGATCCATGTTCCAACCTTAAATGAACGTGTTGCGGATATTCCAGTAATTGCAGAAAAGTTTTTGAAAGAAATATGCGAGGACAATGGCGTTAAAAAGTCATTCGCACACGGTGCATTAGACGAATTGAAAAACGTTGATTGGACTGGAAATATTAGAGAATTAAGAAACGTTATTGAGCGTTTGGTTATTTTATCGGATGCCAAAATTACGGTAGAAGATGTCATTGCATACAGCAATCCTTCCACCCCAGTTTCTAAAACTCAAAATGTAATGATAGACAAGTTTGATAAGTTTCAAGACTTTAAAGACTATGCGGAAACCATTTTCTTGGAAGCTAAACTTAAAAAGAACAATTGGAATGTTGCAAAAACAGCGGTTGAGATAGATATTCAAAGAAGTCACCTTTACAATAAAATAGATAAATACAGTCTTAAACGCAATTAATCGATGATTGGAAATGAGATTAATGCAGCGGTTAACTTATTAAATCAAGGTCAAGTTGTTGGTATACCAACAGAGACAGTTTATGGATTGGCAGCCAATGGTTTAAATGAAAAGGCGGTGGTTTCTATTTTTAAAATCAAGAATAGACCATTTTTTGATCCTTTAATCTTGCATTTTTCGGACATAGAATCAATTTTAGAGTACGTTGTAGAGCTAAATCCAAAAGCCTTAAAATTAGCACAAGCATTTTGGCCAGGACCAATGACTTTGCTATTGAAGAAAAACGATAAAGTTCCTGATATTGTGACTTCTGGTAGCGCATTGGTTGCTGTTCGAATTCCCAATCACCCCCTCACCTTATCCTTGCTAGAGCAATTGGATTATCCTTTGGCAGCACCTAGCGCCAATCCTTTCGGATATATCAGTCCAACAAAAGCTGAGCATGTTGAAAAACAATTGGGCGATTTGGTCCCATATATTTTGGATGGCGGTGATTGTCAAGTTGGTTTGGAAAGTACCATAGTTGATTGTAGTGAAGCTGCATTAAAAATCAAAAGACTTGGTGGTCTATCCGTTCAAGAAATTGAGAATTGCATCGGGGAAACAATAGAAATCGAAATTTCATCGGGAAGTAATCCTAGTTCTCCGGGTCAATTGGATAAACATTACGCTCCCAAAACCCCTTTTCTTATTGTCGATGATTTAGAAACAAGTATCTTAAAATTTAAAGATAAGAAATTGGCATATTTAGGCTTTGGAGAAATTGCGGATAATGACAACCTTTACATTTTAAATTTGAGTCAAAAATCAGATTTGTCAGAAGCTGCTCAAAACTTATTTCACTACATGCGTTTATTAGATCAAATTGGGTTTGATTGTATATTAACCATGAAGGTACCTGAAGTGGATCTCGGAAGAGCTATCAATGACCGCATTAAAAGAGCTGCAGCAGATTTTATTCATTATAAGTAGACATCTAAAAATAGATTCTATTCTTATTGTATTGAGTTCCAAATCAAAGGATTAAAATAAAAGTAAATACACATAAATTATAGAATATAATTAGTTACCTTTGCACCTTTAATTTTTAAATCACTAAATTAATACACAAGAAATGACTCAAGCAAAAGCCAGTACAAACGATACACAATTTGATGTGTTCGCTAAAGTTGCCCGTTATGACCATGAACAAGTTCTAATTTGTCAAGATAACCATACAGGTTTAAAAGCAATTATCGCCATCCACAACACTGTTTTAGGACCTGGATTAGGTGGAACTAGAATGTGGAAGTATGCCACCGAAGCAGAAGCGATCAACGATGCCTTAAGATTATCTAGAGGAATGACCTATAAAGCTGCAATCAGCGGTTTAAATTTAGGTGGAGCTAAGGCTGTAATTATTGGCGATCCAAGCAAAGACAAATCAGAGCATTTAATGCGTAAATTTGGAAGATTCGTAGAAAACCTAGGTGGTAAATATGTAACAGCTGAGGATGTAGGAACGACAACCAAAGATATGGAGTACGTGAAAATGGAAACCAACCACGTTGTGGGTTTACCAGAAATAATGGGTGGTGGCGGAGATCCTAGTCCAGTAACTGCTTATGGCGTCTACATGGGTATCAAAGCAAGTGCTAAGAAAGCTTATGGTAGTGATAATTTAAGTGGCAAAAAGATAGCGGTTCAAGGAACGGGTAAAGTTGGATTACACTTAATCGAATTGTTGCACAAAGAAGGTGCTCACATCATTGCAAGTGATATTTATGAATCAGGTTTAAAAATTGCAGCAGATAAATTTGGCGCTAGCATTGTAGCACCAACTGAAATTTTCTCACAAGACGTAGATATTTTTGCTCCGTGTGCATTGGGTGCAATTTTAAATGAAGCAAATATTAACAGTTTGAAATGTCAAATTGTAGCAGGTGCTGCAAACAATCAGTTAGAAGACGAAACCATTCACGGTGATATGATTAAGAACAAAGGCATTTTCTATGCACCGGATTTCTTAATTAATGCTGGTGGATTAATCAACGTATACAGCGAATGGAATGGTTATGTAAGAGAAATTGCTTTTGCACAAACTGAAAACATTTACAACACCGTTCTTAATATCTACAGCAAATCAGAAGAAGACAATATCAATACCCAATTGGCTGCAATTAAATTGGCAGAGAAAAGAGTTAACGATACAATGATTATGCAATCAAAAATCTAATTAGAATTTTATTATAAAGAAAAAACCCGAAAATTACTTTTCGGGTTTTTTTATTGTCTTAAATTAAACGGACAAATATATTTTATATGTTACCATCGTATTTATCCAATAATTTGATTAGTACTTCAAAATCTTTTGGATACGGTGCATTGATTTTAAGCTTTCCATTTTTAGGACTTTCAAATTCTATGCTATAGGCGTGCAAGGCTACCCGGTTTATCAATGGCTTCTCTTCTTCTCCTGAAATTTTCACATTCTTCTTAATTTTAGATAAGTAAGCTGGTTTTCCACCGTAAAGCGTGTCGCTTAATAAGGGAAGATTTTGAGAGGCAGCATGCACTCTAATTTGATGCAATCGGCCGGTATGTGGACTGCAAGAAAGTAAAGAAAAGTGTTTGTATTGTTTGAGTGTATTAAATACGGTTAATGAGGGCTTGCCTTCCTTACGTGAGATTAGCACCCTCCTTTTACTGTCGGTATACAAAGGAAGCTCGACACTAAGTTCATTTAAATATACAGAGGCATTAACAACAGCATGGTAAATTTTATGTATGGTTCTTTTTTCAAATTGAGCCGCGATAAATTTGTATGCTTCCGTGTTTTTAGAAATAAGCATTACACCTGATGTTTCGCGGTCTAGTCGGTGGCAAAGACTATAGTTTTCATCAATATCCTTGCACATCTGAACAACAGAGAGAAATTGGCTGTCAAAACGCTCGTGTAAGGAAGAGAGATTTGCAGGCTTATTAATTGCAATTATATCTTCGTCTTCGTATACAATTAGGTCTTTAAAGCGAATGGCAGCCATTATTGATTGTTTAAAGTACTTAGTTTTAGCTGTGTTAGAACTTTCTTAGTTTGCAAAGGGAAATCACCTTGCATCATCCAATCGTAGTATCCATAATCGGATTTGAAAACATCTTGAACTCTTTTGCCTTTGTGTTTTCCGAAATTAAAGACTGCTTCTTGCTTTTCGTTGTATATCAATCTTCCAGCAAGGTCAACCAAGTTACTTTGCCCGCTAAACTTATGCAGAAAATCAATATTGGGTTCTAGATTTGTATATTTTTCTAATTGAGATTGAATAATTTCCCAGGTTGCCTCAGTATCTGCTTTAGCACTATGGGCATTGTTTAGGTCTTTCGCGCAGTAAAACTTGTAGGCTGCACTTAGATTTCTCGGTTCCATTGTATGGAAAATCTTTTGAGCGTCTATGAATTTTCTTTTGGATGTATCAAATTCAACACCTGCGCGGTAAAACTCTTCTACCAGCATAGGGAAATCGAATTTATTGCTGTTAAAACCAGCAAAATCACAATTTTCCAAAAAAGCATTAAGTTCATGTGCTTTGTCTTTAAAGAATGGCTCGTTGGCGACATCTTCATTCGAAATGCCATGTATCAATGTAATTTCAGGAGGAATAGGAATTCCGGGGTTAAATCTTAAATTTAGTTCTTGTCTAGATCCATCCATTTGAACCCGAATCATACACAATTCTACGATACGGTCCTTTGCGGTGTTAATACCTGTTGTTTCAAGGTCGAAAATAACAAGAGGTTTTGTTAAAATGAGTTTCATTGTATATTTATAATAAATCTGGTCTACGTTCTTTCGTTCTCAATTCGGCTTGTTCCATTCGCCATTCATCTATTAGTTTGAAGTTTCCGGAAAGCAAAACGTTGGGGACATTGAGTCCTTTAAATTCGGCTGGTCTTGTATAAACCGGAGGCGCTAAAAGGCCATCTTGAAAACTATCAGTTAGGGCAGATTCTTCATTTCCAAGAACACCGGGCAGCAATCTAACTATGCTATCGCTAATGATAGCTGCGGCCAATTCACCGCCGGTTAAAACAAAATCACCAATTGAAATTTCTTTAGTGACATATAATTCACGGATTCTCTCATCGATGCCTTTATAATGGCCGCAAAGAATAATCAAATTTTCTTTAAGAGAGTATGCGTTTGCATGAGATTGTTTCCAAACTTCACCATCTGGGCAAGTGTAGATTATGTCATCATATTTTCGAAGTTTGCAAAGGTCTTCAATTGCATTGGCTATTGGTTCACACATCAAAACCATGCCTGCACCGCCGCCAAATTGGTAATCATCAACTTGTCCATAGCGGTTAAGTGCATAATCGCGTAAATTAATTAGATTTATTTCAGCTAAGCCTTTGTCTTTTGCTCTTTTAACGATAGAATGGTTAATGGTACCTTCTATTAATGCTGGTTGCACAGTTATAATATCTATACGCATAATTACAAATCTAGTATGCCATCGGGAAAGCGAGCAAATATCTTTTGTTCGGAGTGGTTGATTTCAAGAATAAAATCTTCATGCAATGGAATTAAAGAATCTTTAAATTCGTTGCGGAATTCAATTAGTACATTTCCAGGGTATTCAATTAAATCTGTAATTGGATAAGTTTGTCCCGTTTCGTCGTTTACCAATGTATACCCAATTATACTTGGGGCTTCTTTGGGTTTTGACACCAAATCAAGGATTGGAAGCGAAACGATTTCATTAATTTGATCGATGGTGTCGAAATCTTTCAATTTCAATATAGAAGAATCTTTATTGAACGATTGAATGGCAAAGGGCACATACTTTTCGTTGATTTCAAGAAACAGAAAGTCCTTTGGTATAAAATCATCATCCAAATGAACGCGTATTTGGCCATTGAAACCATGTGATTTCAAAACAAAACCCACCTTTTTGGTGGGTTTTGAATGAATATTGTTGACTTTGCTTGTCATACAAAAGCGTATTAAGCTTCGGTATTTTCAGCAGCAGCTTCTGGAGCGTCTGAGCTAGTTGCTTCGATTGCTTCAGTTGCTTCAACTGCTGGAGTTTCAACTGAATCTTCAACTACTGGAGCTTCAACTTCTTCTACAACTGCGTTTTTAGCAGCAATAGCAGCAGCCCTAGCTTCTTTAATTTTAGCTTCAGCTTTTAGTCTTTCAGAAGCAGTTTGAGCTTTAGCGTTAGCTAGGCTATCGCGTTTGCTTTGTACTTTAGCTTCTTTTTCTTCAGTCCATTTAGCAAATTTTGCATCTGCTTCTTCAGCTGTAAAGGCGCTTTTGTTAACACCTCCATGTAAGTGGTGCAACATCATTGCACCTTTGTAAGATAGAATGGCACGAACGGTGTCCGTAGGGACAGCGCCTGTGTCTAACCATTTCACTGCTTTTTTCAGATCTAAGTTGATTGTTGCTGGGTTGGAATTAGGGTTGTAATCACCAATCCTTTCAATAAATCTACCATCTCTCGGAGCACGTGAATCTGCCGCCACAATGTAGTAGTAGGCTTGTTTTTTGCGTCCATGACGCTGTAATCTTAATTTAGTTGCCATAAAATTATATAAAAACGCAAGTTCTCCTGTTCTTGCGGGGTGCAAAGGTAGCAATAAAAATGAGAAAATCAAAGGAAAAATGAAGAAGTTTACACAGTGCCTTATTCCTAATAACGCTCTATTTTAATTACTCTATCGTATATACATGTTTTAAGTTTTTAAAAAATATCATTAATTTACTTTGATTTTTTTAGTTCGGGATGCGGCATCAACGGGTCGTTCTTTTATCATTTTAAATACATGCAAGCTTATTCTATTTAATCCACTTATTAAATTATCAACATGTCTTTTTTGGCTTGAAAAATAAATTACTTTTGTGGCTGATAATTTCATAACACAAATTGGAAAATTTCATAGTTTCAGCTCGTAAATATAGACCTTCCGTTTTTGACGAAGTGGTTGGTCAGTCGCATATTACAGAGACTTTACTCAATGAAATTAACAACAACCATTTAGCGCAATCATTTCTATTTACCGGTCCTAGGGGCGTTGGTAAAACAACGTGTGCAAGGATACTAGCCAAAGTAATCAATCAAAAAGAGAATGACAATCCAGACCAAGATTACGCATTCAACATTTTTGAAATGGACGCAGCCAGTAACAATTCGGTTGATGACATACGGAATTTAAATGAACAAGTAAGGATACCACCACAGGTTGGGAATTACAAGGTTTATATCATAGACGAGGTTCACATGCTTTCATCAGCCGCTTTTAATGCGTTTTTGAAAACATTAGAAGAGCCACCGAAATATGCGATATTTATATTAGCTACAACGGAGAAGCATAAAATTCTACCAACGATTTTATCTAGATGTCAGATTTTTAATTTCAAACGCATCCAAATAAAGGATATGGTTGAACATCTTAAAAAGATTGCCATCAAAGAAAATGTAAACGTTGACAATGAGTCTTTGCATCTTATTGCAGAAAAAGCAGATGGTGGACTTAGAGATTGCTTATCTCTCTTCGACCAAATGGTAAGTTACTGCAATGGTGAAATTACCTATGAAAAAGCTGTAGATAATTTAAACATACTTGACAGAGATTATTATTTCAAAATAACAACATCCATTTTAGAGCAAAGCATTGCTGAGGTGTTAAATTATTACGATGAAATTCTGAACAAAGGATTTGAGGGTCAGTTGTTTTTAAATGGCTTAAGCGAACACTTTAGGAACTTAATGGTTTGTAAAGACAAAGCCACGACGCATTTATTGGATGTTGGAGAATCACACAAATCAAAATACGAAGCCCAAAGTAAATTAACCGACTTAAGCTTTTTATTAAATGGATTGAATATCAACAATCAATTTGATGTAGAATACAAAAACAGTAAAAATCCTAGGTTACATATCGAATTGGCACTGATGAAATTATGCCATATCCGCAGCCAAATTAACAACGCCATCACTTTAGAGGAAATAAAAAAAAAAGTGATGAGTTCTTAAGCAAGAAAGGAAATTCATCTCAAAAGAAAGAACTGGTATTACCTGTTCATGCGATCAAACCACCAGAATTAGCAGATAAAGCCTTAAGTTTTCCAAAGATTCCAAAGAAGAATCAAAACGGAGGGCCTCCAATACAAATAAGCAGCGCAGAAATTCTTGAGAAAGAAGAAGATATTCCAATTAGAGAGATTGAGGCTCAAATAGAGGAAGTCATAGAGCAAATATCTGATGAGGTTATTATAGCCCCAGAATTAAACCAAGAAAATGTTGTTAAAGCTTTTGCCTTATTTGCGGTTAAACAAAAAGTATCCATCGTTTCTTTAATCAAGCTGTTAATTCCTGATATCAAAGGTAAACAAGTTTTTGTAACCATGACTGTTCAGCAGGAAGAGTTTATTGGTGAAGTGAAAATAGATTGGCAAGCATTTTTGAAAAAGTATTTCAATGACCCCGAAATTACTTTGCAATTTGCGATTGATGAAACTGCTAACACAACGAGAAAAGCCTATACGTCATCAGAGCAATTTGAAGAAACATTGAATGAAAGTGAAATTTTCAGAACAATGGTCAATAAGTTTAAACTAAAATTGAAACAATAGGAAATGTATATTAAAAGCTTAAAAGTTTTATTTTTATATGCATTTTTAAATCTAACCGTTCATATTTTTTTCATTAACCTTCCCCCGTGCGGTAGTCATGTATGGCGACAATGCAATACACTGGGCATGAGCCGAAATTTCGCCAACGAAAGCATGGATATTTTCCATCCAAGAATTGACAGAAGAAACAACAGCGATGGAATAACGGGTTCCCACTTCCCTGCTTATGAATGGACCTTGGCCTTACTTTCAAAAATATTTGGATTTAGTGATTTGTTGGCTAGGATCTTCAGTTTGCTTGTTTTCACCATTGGAATGTTTGGATTTTATTTGTTTCTAAGGCAGATAGAATTTGATTTTAAATACTCACTTATTGGTCCTTTAATTTTACTCTCTATTCCTCAGAATTATTACGACAGCATGAATGCAATGCCAGACATTATGGCTTTATCATTGTCATTGTTATCGGTTTATTTTTTAACTTTTTATTTTCAGAAAGAAAGGCTTTTATTTTTTGTTTGGGGGATTTTGTTTTCTGTACTTGCAGGGTTAATAAAATTTCAATTTCTAATTATCCCACTGTCTTCAATCGTTTATTTAAAATTGAATAAAAGGAACTTCATTATTTCAATTTTGGGCGCCATAAGTGTAATTTCCATTGTAATGCTTTGGTATTTTTATGCCATTGAGTTGACCAAACTAAACAACCTCAGGGAATTTGGATTGTGGATCAAGTCTATTTCCGTTAGCGAAAAAATAGAGACATTAAAGGGCAACTTGATTTCAGATTTCCCTGAATTATTGTTGGGCTGGCCCTTGTTTATTTTATTTATTCTTTTGTTGAAACAGCTTGGAATTAAAGGACAAGTCAAGCAACAAATTATTATCGGTTTTCTTGGATTCCTGGTATTTTACATTATTGCCATTGAGCGTATGCAGCACCATAGCTATTACTTTATTGCATTGCTACCCTTTTTAGTCTTAAGTATATTGAATTCATTCAGAGCATCTGGATTGCCGTTTAAACTAATAATTCTTGTTTGCGGACTTAACTTTTTTTGGTCATTTGCTAGAATAATTCCATCTCGTTGGAAAGATGGCGGTCAAGGCATTCCTGAAGAATTTAAGAATAAAGAACAAAGGGATTTATTGTCCAGTAAAATGAAGGCAAGTAAAATCAGTTTGGTTGGGCCAGATGTTTCTGGTTGTGTATTTTTTTACTTCACTGACACGAAAGGTTATTCATTTAATAAATTCGATGAATTATTTGAAGAAAGAAAACAAGGCAGTGAATTTGACCAAATGTTATCTTCAGGTTTGGATAAAATATTAATTTATAAATCGGATTCAACTGATAGGGGAATGGATTTAATAATGAACAAAAAATTGATAGATCGGGTTGGGAATTTTGAAATATGGTGTATGGAAAGGCCAGAATAAACTGAATATTTGAATGGTCATTTTGCAATTTAGCTCTATTTTATCGTGCATATGTTTGCAATATAATTATTAAAATTCTCGTTAAATTCGCCAACCAATAACTTATTATACAGTGTCAATACGTGTAGAAAATTTAACAAAGACTTATAAAAGCCAAAATGCGATTGATCAAATTAATTTTGAAATCAAGAGCGGTGAGATTGTAGGCTTTTTAGGTCCTAACGGTGCAGGTAAAACCACCACCATGAAGATATTAACTTGTTATATCCCCCCTACTTCCGGGGCAGCTTGGGTAAACGGTTTAAATGTAGAAAATGATTCGATAGAAGTTAGAAAACAGATTGGATATCTTCCTGAACACAACCCATTGTATATGGACATGTATGTTAAGGAATACCTTATGTTTGCTGCCTCTGTTTATCAATTATCCAATAAAAGTCAAAGGGTAAAAGAGATGATTGAACTGACCGGTTTACAGGTTGAACAAAATAAAAAAATAGGTCAACTTTCAAAGGGCTACAGACAACGCGTAGGCTTGGCACAAGCGATTATACACAATCCCAAAGTATTAATTTTGGATGAACCAACAAGTGGTTTAGACCCTAATCAAATTGTTGAAATTCGAAATTTAATCGTCAATATAGGCAAAGAGAAAACAGTTTTATTATCTACCCATATTATGCAAGAGGTTGAAGCAATGTGCAACAGGGTAATGATTATAAACAAGGGAAAAATTGTAGCGGATGGTAAAACAGAAGAGTTAAAACATTCATTTAGTCCAGACAATACGGTTCAAGTTACGTTTAATCAATCGTTAAATTCAGATCAATTAAAATCATTGAACATTATATCTGAGGCCTCTCAATTAAACGAACAAACATATATTGTTAAATCTAAAAAGAATGAGGAGCTTATAAAATCTGAGATTTTTAATTTTGCTGTTCAAAACCAATTGATATTAACAGAAATGAAATTGATAGAAAGCAGTTTGGAAGATGTATTTAAAAATTTAACCAAGTAAGATGTTCAGTATATTAAGCAAAGAGATTCGTAGCTTTTTAAGCTCATTAATTGCGATCATTGTGATCATTGTGTTTTTAGTTGCCAATGGACTATTCATTTGGATATTTAATGAAACCAATATTTTGGATGCAGGATATGCCAACATTGATCCGTTTTTTGAGTTGGCACCCATCATCTTTATCTTTTTAATTTCGGCCATCACGATGCGTTCATTTAGTGAGGAGAAAAAAACAGGAACATTTGAAACACTAAGTACCAAACCAATAACAGATTTATCAATAATTTTAGGCAAGTATTTTGCGGGTTTATTGATAGTTTTATTTTCAATATTGCCCACTTTTGTATACTACTACACAGTACACAAACTTTCTGTACCCGTTGGAAATATTGATACTGGAGCCATTTGGGGAAGTTATATTGGGTTAATCATGCTAAGTGCGGGCTATGTTTCAATTGGACTTTTTTCGAGTGTTATTACAGACAATCAAATCGTATCATTTATTGTTAGCATGTTCTTGTGTTTCTTCTTTTATTCTAGTTTTGATTATTTAAGTTCCATCGAAATTTTCAAGAAAACAGATTTTTTCATTGAATGGTTTGGGATAAATTTCCACTATAGAAATATTAGTCGTGGGGTTGTTGACACGCGCGATGTGGTGTATTTTTTAAGTTTGATTGTATTGTTTATTTGGTTAACTAAAATTATTTTTAATAGCAGAAAATGGTAAAAGTGAAAAAGCATAAAAGGAGCATTAAGCAGCAATCTATACTTGAGTTGTTTCTGTTAATCGTTGTTATTGGCGTAGTAAATGTTTTGGCCATTCAATATTATAAGAAATTTGACCTGACCAAGGAAAAACGGTTTACCCTATCGGAGACATCTAAGAACCTAGCCAAGAAGGTTAATGATAGGATGTATTTCAAGGTGTATTTGGAAGGTGACAACCTCTCCTCTCGATTTAAGCGCTTAAGAACTGCAACCATGGACATTTTGAGTGAATTCAGAGATGT
Organism: Bacteroidota bacterium; assembly: GCA_947451105.1. GTDB lineage: Bacteria > Bacteroidota > Bacteroidia > NS11-12g > UBA955 > JABMMZ01. The sequence goes on from CANFXY010000013.1 coordinate 17,867, forward strand.
TAGTGGCAACAAAATAGACTTTGAATTTGTCAATGTTTTCAAAGACAAGACAGATAAAGAAAAGGCTGAAATCATTAAGCAGTTGAATGCGAAAGGTGTCATGTATTACAATGACCTTGAGATGGGTGCAGATCAGCAAAAGAGAAATTTAATTTTACCTTCAGCGGAAGTTACATATGGCAGCAACAAAGAATATGTTGTAAACCTTTTAAATACAGAGATGGGGCGTGCAGAAGAAAATGCCATTAACAAATCTATTGAAGGTTTGGAATATGAGTTTGCGAATGCGATTCGAAAATGTGTGAACAAAACACCAAAAAAGATTGCTTTTCTTTATGGCCACGGTGAACCAGATGAAATTCATACAGATGAATTACTGGCATCATTAAGTGAAAACTACTCCATAGACAGGGTGTTTTTTAATCTTGGAAACGAGAATTATTTAAAGCAATTTGTGTACTTAACTGAAGAAACTCAGGATTACGATACACTTGGTAAAAGAATCGTTTTAAAGTCGTTGGAGATGTTAAAACAATATGATGGTATTGTGATCATTAAACCGACAGAACCCTTGCAAAAAGATGAAGCGTATATATTAGATCAATATATAATGAATGGTGGGAAAACCATTTGGATGGTAGATCCAATCCAGGCTGAACATGACAGTTTAAGACGACAAACCAAAGCATTTTTCCCAGATTACGACAATGAAAATTTAAGGACCATGTTGTTCAATTATGGGGTGCGTTTAAACTCAAATCTGTTAATGGATTTGCAGTGTAACAACATTGTATTGAATGACCCTTCACGTCCGGGACAAATGGTACCATTCCCTTGGGTATATTATCCGCTTTTTGCGTTTAAAGGCAATGAGCACCCAATTGTAAAGAATTTGGAAGTTGTGTGGGGCAGATACAGTGGAACCTTAAAGCCAATATCTAGAAAAAACTTAAAGGTAACAAATTTATTGCTCAGCAGTGATAGAACTAAGTTACAAGATGCACCCGCATATGTTGATTTAGGAATCGTTGCCAACAATTACGACAGAAAATACCTACAGTCATTTAAATCAGGCTTGCAGGTTGCTGGTGTTTTGTTGGAAGGTGAATTTAAATCAAATTTCAAACGCCCTGATAAAATTTATGAATTTCCAGTAAAAGAATCGGTTAACAACAGCATGATTGTCATCGCAGATGGTGATTTAGGCATGAACTATGTTAAGCGAAGCACTGGCGAGGTTTACCCTCTGGGATTTGACAGGGAAACAGGCCGGCAATTTGCCAACAAGAAATTTCTATTGAATTGTTTTGATTACATGTTTGACGAAAGCGGTTTAATCGATATTAGGACAAAAGAAATTGCATTAAGGTTGTTGGACAAACCAAGAATTTCTGCTCCAAAAGCAGAAGGAGAAACATTCAGTGAGAAAACCAAATGGCAATTATTAAACACAGCAGTGCCTGTGCTTTTAGTCTTGATTTTTGGATTGCTCAATATGTGGTATAGAAAAAGGAAATACACTAGAAAATAGTTATTGTCCAAAATACTGCAAGTTCAATGTGCAATTATGTATAGAAAACCATCCACTGTTTCACACAATTGAACAAGTTAAGTTTCAAGAATTACAATAATTGACTTAGGTTTGCACTTTATAATTTGAAATTTTGACAAATCAAGAAGACAAATCGATGATAGCCGACAGGTTAAATCGCATATCGGAATCAGAGACAATTGCAATGGCCAAATTGGGTCGAGCATTAAAGGCGGAAGGCAAAGACATTATTAGCCTAAGTTTTGGAGAGCCTGATTTTTTCACACCTGACCACATTAAAGTAGCAGCAATTGAAGCTATTAATGATAATTTCACCTTTTACACCCCTGTAGCTGGTATTCCAGATTTAAAAGAAGCGATATCTTCTAAATTTCTACGAGAAAATGGCTTGGTATATGGGACGGATCAAATTGTGGTTAGCACAGGTGCTAAGAATTCAATTATGAATGCTGTGTTGTCGCTTGTCAACCCGGGAGATGAAGTAATAATTCCAAGACCATTTTGGGTTAGTTATGCAGACATGGTTAATTTGGCTGAAGGTGTTAACGTATTTATTGATACGGATGTTGAGTCTGATTACAAAATAACGCCAGCGCAATTAGAAGAAAAGATTACCAATAGGACAAAATTGTTTATGTTCAGCAGTCCGAACAACCCTAGTGGCATGATTTATACAGAGGATGAATTAAAGGGTTTGGCCGAAGTATTTGAAAGACATCCTCATGTTTATATTATAAGTGATGAGATTTACGAGCACATAAACTTTGGCGGCAAGCATTACAGCATCGCAAATTATGGCACTTTAATCAATAGAACTGTTACTGTAAATGGGGTTTCTAAAGCCTTTTCAATGACCGGATGGCGCATAGGTTACATCGGTGCACCCAAAGCAATTGCTTATGCTTGCGAAAAGCTACAAAGCCAATTTACAAGTGGAACAAATTCAATAGCTCAAAAGGCAGCAATTGCCGCTTTAAATAGTGACCTCGCCCCTACCTATAAAATGCGCGATGCATTTAAAGTTAGACGTGATTTATGCTACAACATTTTAAAAGAGATTCCAGGTTTGAAACTCAGCCTACCGCCGGGAGCTTTCTATCTATTCCCAGACGTTAGTGCATTTTTCGGCAAGTCTAACAACGGCCATACAATTAACAACTCTCAGGATATTTGCATGTACTTATTGAATGAAGTATACGTTGTAACTGTGGCTGGGTCTGCTTTTGGAAATGACAATTGTATACGCATGTCATACGCTACAAGTGAGGAAAATTTATTGAAAGCGATGGAGAGAATTAAACAAGCTTTATTGGCTTTAAAATAATAAAGATGGAAAATCTCATTAATGAATTTAAGGGAAAAAGGGTATTGATTGTAGGCGATGTCATGATTGATGCTTACATCATGGGTAAGGTTGACCGCATTTCACCGGAGGCCCCTGTGCCAGTTGTAAATATTGAAGACAGGGACATGCGTTTAGGTGGAGCAGCAAATGTTGCCATTAATATTATTGCCTTAAAGGCAGTTCCAATTTTATGTTCAGTAATTGGGAAAGATGATGATGGTGATGCATTGATTTCATTAATGCAAGGCAGCAAAATGCCTACAGCAGGAATTGTACAGTCCAAGAATAGAAAAACAACGACTAAAACTCGAATTATAGGCAACAAACACCAACTTTTAAGAATGGATCAAGAGATGTTGAGTGACATCAATGATGCCGAAAATGAAAAGTTGTTAAAAGTATTTAAGGAACAAATAAACAAATGTGACGTTGTTATTTTAGAGGATTACAACAAGGGCGTATTGACTGAAAAAAACATTCCACTTCTAATTGATATCGCCATTAAGGCTGGTAAACCTGTTGCTGTTGACCCAAAGAAGAAAAACTTTTTAGCGTATAAAAATGTAACACTTTTTAAACCGAATTTAAAAGAAATTAAAGAAGGTTTAAACAGTGATTTAAATTTAAAAAAGAAAGAAAACTTAGTTGACTTGGTGTTGGCGCTTAATGAAAAATTGAATAATACTTTTACCATGGTTACCCTGAGCGAGGATGGTGTAATGGTAACTGATCACAATGACTTTAATTTTATTCCAGCCCACATTAGAAATATTTCAGATGTAAGCGGAGCAGGTGATACCGTTATCAGTGTTGCTTCATTGTGTTTGGCTTGTAATGTTGAAATGGGAATATTGGCTGAATTGTCAAATTTGGCAGGTGGCTTAGTATGCGAGGAAAGTGGTGTTGTTCCAATTAATATAGAAAAACTAAAGAAAGAATCCAGTTATCTTAACTAAGCCTTCAAATTGAATTACAAAAAGAAGATATCGTATTTCTTATTCAAGCATGAGGAAATCATATTAAGGTTGCTAAGAATCTTAACGTTAATTTCTTCTTTATTGGTATTGGGTGTTATGGTTTATCGATTTGGATTTAACCATACAGAAGAAAACATCAAGTTGATTATTTTAACCACCCGCTTCTTTTACTTGGTATTTATATTGGGGTTTTTTATTCGATTGTCGCTAGCAAAAGACAAACAGAGTTTTCTAAGTGGCAATGCTTTTGAAGGTATTCTAATATTATTGGTTATTTACGATGGTGTGAGTTATTTTCTTTTTGGACACCCTATACTTGAGAAACTATTGATTCGATTGGGCATTGTAAACTATAGGGCTATTTACCATTTCTTTATACAATTCTTTTTATTGTTTTTCGCTGGCATAGAATTGGTAAAATCAATCAATTCGATATACACGTCAAAACTTAAACCTACTACCCTATTTATTTACTCTTTTGTGCTTTTAATATTGGGCGGTGGAGCATTACTTACGCTGCCAGGATTTAATTACACAGGACGTTCATTGAATTTTGTAGATGCTGTTTTTACGGCCGGAAGTGCCAGTTGTGTAACCGGTTTAACAGTTGTGAACACTGCAACATTTTTTAATATTAAGGGGCAGATCATAATTTTAATCCTCATCCAATTAGGTGGCATCGGTATATTAACCTTTGCATCTTTTTTTGCTTCTTTTATAAAAAAAGGAATTGGTGTTAAGCATCAAATTGCAATGAATGAATTGTTAGATGCAGAAAACATTAGCGGAAGTTATTATTTGATTAAAAGAATTTTAATCATGACCTTTTTAATTGAAGGGCTAGGCGCTTTGGGCATTTATGTATTGTGGGGCGATTATCAATTTGCCAGTCCGGGAGAGAAAATTTACACATCCATTTTCCATAGTATTTCTGCATTTTGTAATGCGGGTTTTAGTACGTTTGAATACAATTTTGAGACACCTCTTATTTCCGAATTGTATATGCTACATATTTTTGTAGGGGTAATCATCTTTTTTGGCAGCTTAGGTTTCCCCGTTATCAGGGATGTGTTTTCTCCATTGATGCTAAGGATTAGGTTAAAAGAACCTTGGAGAGAATGGAGGTTGAGTTCAAAGGTTGCGATTTACATGAGTATAGCTTTGATTTTGGTGGGCATGGCATCATTCTATTTCTTGATCGAAGATCCGAGATTTGCTACCCAATCGCCTATCGCTCAAGTAGCAATTTGCTTTTTCCAATCTGTTAACTTAAGAACCAGTGGTTTTAACAGCATCAATTTGGAACATTTGCCGAATACATTGTTGCTGCTGTCTATTTTTTTAATGTTTATTGGCGCGTCCTCAGCCTCAACTGGTGGCGGTATTAAAACCAGCACATTTGTGGTAATGTTGGTAGCTGTTATTGGCACCATAAGAGGCAAAAGGGAGATGACCTTGGGCAACCGCAGTATAGCGCAGGACTTGATTTATAAAGCTTTTGCAGTTGTTATATTTTCCGGACTTTTTGTTTTGTTGGTCATAACTGTTTTGTCCTTTACCGATAAAGGAATTGAATTGGTGCGTTTGGCCTATGAGGCAGTTTCTGCATTTGCTACTGTAGGTCTAAGCACTGGAATAACTGCAGGACTTACAGATGCGAGTAAAATCACATTAACAATTGCGATGTTTGTTGGCAGAGTTGGAATTGTAACTTTGGCTTATTCGTTGAGTGAAAAAGCCATCAATGCAGATTATAAATATGCGACAACGCATATGAATATTGGATAATTAAGGTTTGTATCCACTTTCTTGAAGAATTAATTCAGCGTTATTATTGTTCATTAAAGATTTCAAATCCACTGAATTGTTTTCATTCATATACATCCTAACGGCCATCCAACCAACGTAGCGGCCAATCATAGCAGGTGCATCAGGAGGAATACCACTGGCAATGGTTTTAGGCCCTTCCTTTAATAGGCGTTCGAATCGTCTTTTATCGGTATCGAATAAATATTTCTCTTTTACGATGAAGGCCCAAATATTGTGCTCCTCTTTTTTACACCAATCAAATTCAGACTGTGTCAACCCTATTTTAATATGATCAGGGACATTTGGGGCCACTGCGTCAAGAAAATAAAGCAGTTTGCCATAATAGATCATTTCATCGGTGAAGTTTTTTGCCTTATTTGTTTTCAAGAACAAATCGTTTGCGTGGGCTAACATGTGGTTAGTTACGATTGTTTGAGGGATTAAAATTTTCCGCCAATACATTTCAATGTTGGTGTACTCGTATGGTTTAAAATCTTGACCTAAGTGCATATCTAAAGCAATTCCAATGTAGTCTTGACCAACGGGGTTCACATAAAAACTAAAGTTGCTGGTGTAGGTAACAATGGTTGGTATTTTCTCTTCTGGGAAAAAGTATTTAAAACGCTTGTAAGCCTCTGTTAATTCGTTTTCATATGCTTTAAAGTCACCAAATTTTTCTTTAACAAATCCATAAACTTTTTTAGCGTTTACATCGGTTTTGAAGAGCATTAATTGTTGAAAGGCCTCTTGCTCATTGCCGGGAAAACCAATAATACCTTTGTTATAATCGGTCAAGAAAAAGGGGTATTTATTAGAAAAGCTTTGGTAATCGTTTAATTTGTTTTCGAATAGATCGTTTTCGAAATGTCTGATGTCTAATTTAACCTCAATATCATCTGTATTGATATCTAATTTATTAGAATGGCAAGATGTTAAGAATAACATGATAAATACTGCTGATGCAGTAATTGAAAATTGAATTATTTTGTTCATTTTTGTGCAAATAAAATCATTATCAGCATGAAAACAACGTTAAAGTATACTTTTTTATTGATTGGGTTAACAATATTCTCTTTAAAATCCAATGCACAAGACGATAGAGACTTTAGAATAGGCTTCAAAATAATACCTGGTTTTGATTGGACCAAAGCAGTTAGCAATGATGTTCAAAAGGATGGTATGGGTATAGGATTTTCATTTGGCGTGATGTCTGATATCCGTTTAGCAGACAATTATTTTTTCACGCCTGAATTGAATATTACGACGATGAGTAATTCAATTAAATTAAAATCAGATTCAATTTATTACTTAGCAGGCAACAACACTCAGGATTACAACAAAATTAGTTATAAGTACAGCCTTAAATACATTGAAATTCCATTGACTTTTAAATTTAGAACCAAAGAAAGCAATGGCATGCGTTATTGGGGCCAATTCGGTGTGGCACCGGGATTTTTGATTGGCAACAATGTAACCGTATTGGCTTCTCCTGTTTCTACAGGTACCAAAAACTTTCCATCTGATGAAAAATTCATTCCCAATGACGCCAACAACTTCAATTTAGATTTCACCAAGCACATTGATGACATTAACTTTTTAAGGGCGTCTATGATACTCGGTGCAGGCATAGAATACAACTTAAGTGGAAATACCAGTTTCTATGCAGGCATCAGATTTAACAATGGCTTTACAGATATTTTGGATGACAAAAAATCTAAAATGATAAACAATGTTATGGGCTTGGAATTGGGTTTCTTTTTTTAGCAAAACACCACAATTAAGGACAAATGAAAATTGCTTTAGCGCAACTGAACTATACCATTGCAGATATAGTTGGAAACAAAGAGAAGATTATCGTTGCGCTTAACAAAGCTAAAGAATCTGGTGCTGAATTGGTCGTTTTTAGTGAATTATCAATTTGCGCCTACTCACCTGACGATTTATTAGATTACAAACACTTTGTAGAAGAATGTGTTGAGGCAGTTAAAGAAATTGCCAAGCATGCCTTGGGGATAACCATTATTCTTGGATCTCCAACATTCAACGATGGCAAGCATGGCAGAAAACTTTACAATTCTGCATGCATTTTACAGGATGGGGTAATTAAAGAAATCGTCAACAAAACACTATTGCCAACCTACGATATATTTAATGAGGCTAGATATTTTGAGGAAAATACAGTTTTCAAAACGATAGAAATAAATGGCAAAACAATAGCGGTTACAATTTGTGAGGACTTATGGTTTGAGATGGACAGGTTTAACTATTTGGGAAATCCTTTGGAAGAATTAATCAATAATAAGCCCGATTTTTTAATCAATATTTCTGCTTCACCATTTAATATAAACAAGAAAAAAGAGCGATTCAAAGTGTTGCAGAATAATTGTTTGCGCTATTCTATTCCTTTGGTATATGTGAATCAAACAGGTGTTCATACCGACATTGTATTTGATGGAAACTCAATGGTTATTGATAAAAATGGTCGACTAATATTAGAGTGCGAAGGATTTAAAGAAGATTTCAAAATCTTTGAAACTGATACAGCATACGATGAAATAGCGTTTTATGAAAAAGAATCAACAGAATTAATGCACGATGCATTGGTGTATGGGATTCAAAATTTCTTTAATAAAATGGGGTTTTCCAAGGCGATTTTGGGATCCTCAGGTGGAATAGACTCGGCTGTTGTTCAAGCATTGGCAAGCCGTGCCATTGGGGCAGAAAATGTAAAAGCGGTATTAATGCCATCAGACTTTAGTAGCGAAGGCAGTGTTGTGGATGCTCGAAAATTATCGGAAAACTTAGGCAACAGCTATGAAATTTTGCCTATTTCAAACGTGTTTGAATCATTTGGAACAGCCTTAAAACCCTTGTTTGAAGGTTTGGAATTTGGATTGGCCGAAGAGAATATACAGGCTAGAAGTCGTGCTGTATTGTTAATGGCAATTAGCAATAAATTTGGGCATATTTTATTGAACACAAGCAACAAAAGTGAGATGTCAGTTGGTTACACAACCTTGTATGGAGACATGTGCGGGAGTTTGAGTGTAATGGGTGACGTATACAAAACGGACGTGTACAAATTGGCTCGATTCATCAATAAAGACGAGGAAGTAATTCCCAATTCCATCATTGACAAAGCGCCTAGTGCAGAATTAAGACCCAATCAGAAAGACAGTGACAGTTTGCCCGACTATTCTGAATTAGATCAAATTCTTGAAATGTATATAGACCAGCAAAAAGGGTTAGCCGAAATTGTAAATTCAGGATTTGAGTCTTCATTGGTGAAAAGAATTATTGGCATGGTCAACCGAAACGAATACAAGCGTTTTCAAGCGCCGCCAATTATAAGGGTCAGTTCCAAAGCATTTGGCAGAGGCAGACAAATACCATTGGTAAGCAAGTGGTAATTTAAACTACCCGATGGTTTACCACGCACATGGTTGAATAGCCTCTAGCAATAAGAATTTCAGTTTTCTCGTGGTTTACACAATAAATATCAGATTCACAATAATGCAATAAATTGCCAGCTTTAATCACTCTACCTTTTGCAATAATTTTTGTTCCAATGCCTGGTCTTAAATAGGCTATTTTCAGATCAGAAGTAACGGTTCCCTCTCCTTCTCCGACAAGCGTAAAAGCTGAAAAACCCATAACAATATCCGCCAAAGTAGAAGTAACTCCACCATGAACAAAACCATTTTGTTGTAAGTGAATTTTTTGCAATATCAATTCACCTTCTAGGTAACCAGGCTCAATGGATGTAACCATAAAACCAAGGTGCTGCATAAAATGATTTGATTGCATTTTAATGAGCATATCTCTTTTAAAGTGAGGATTTTTACTGGTGTATTCCATAATATATTTTTAAAATGTTAATTCTTCTAATGCGCTTTTAAGTTCTAATTCCGTTTTTTTATCTGCCAATTTAATTGCCAATTCGATACCCTCCTCATAAACAAGGATGGCCATATTTGAATTGCTTAATTCTTCATATACATGGGCTAGTTGATAGTACAATGGCAGATAATCAGGATGATTGCTGCGGATCCATTCTAATTGAACGGCGGAAGAGTTCCAATCGGATAAAGACATATATTCCATGGCCAAAGCATAGTTTAGAAAAATGTCATTGGGGTTTTCTGTTAGCAAATGTTTGATGGTCTCAATTCTGTCCATATATTGGATATTGTTAATTACTTTGCAAAACTCATTTTTTCTTAGCATTTTTTTAACTTAATTTTGCAAAAATATTTTTTTAATCTTTCATGAAAATTTTAGTGTGCATGAGCGTGGTTCCAGATACCACAACAAAGATCACTTTTACTGAAAACAACACCCAATTTAATACACAAGGTGTTCAGTTTATCATCAACCCATACGATGAATTATCTTTAACAAAAGCTTTGGAGCTAACGGAGAAAAACGGAGGCAGTGTAACGGTTGCAACTGTAGGTTTAGCAGACGCAGATGCTGTTATACGCAAAGCTTTAGCAATTGGAGCAAACGATGCAATTAGAATAAATGCAGAGGCAAAAGATGGTCAATTTGTCGCTGAACAGATTGCTGCTATTGTTAAAGCCAATGGATATGACATGGTTTTAACTGGACGTGAAAGCATAGATTACAACGGTGGTCAAGTTTGCAGTTTATTAGGTGCTATGTTGTCATGGCCATCTGTAAACGTATGCACACAAATGGATATACAAGACGGAAAAGCCATTTTTGAAAGAGACATCGACGGCGGAAGACAGTCAATTAGTTCTTCTCTTCCTGTTGTAGCAAGTGCGCAAAAAGATTTATGTGAACCAAGAATTCCAAATATGAAAGGTATCATGGCTGCAAGAACAAAACCATTACAAGTTGTAGAAGCAATATCAGTTGAAAACAACAGCACCTATAGTTTGTTCGAAAGCCCTCAAGCGAAGCAAGCAGTTCGTTTAATCGATGCTGGTCAAGCTGGACAATTAATTGACATTTTAAGAAACGAAGCTAAAATAATCGCATAATATGACTGGAATATACGCAGAAAATTCAGAAGGAATCTTTAAAAAATCAGTATTAGAGGCAGCATCCTATGCTTCAAAAATTCAAAATGGTCCAGTTACCGCTATATGTGTTGGCAAGCCAAATGATGGAGAATCTGAAAAACTAGCCAAATACGGCGTTAATAAATTAATTGTTATAGATGGTTTGAATGCTTTTGATGCTCAAGTGTATTCAGAGGCGGTTACCAAAGCCATCGCTCATGCCGGTATAAACACATTGGTAATTGCCAATACGTATGAAGCAAAATCAATTGCTCCAAGAATTGCGGTTGGAATGAATGCATCATTGGCAACCAATGTCATTGCATACCCTGACATGAGCAATGGATTTACCGTTAAGCGTGGCGTATTTTCAGGAAAAGGTTTTGCATATGTAAAACTTGAAAAAACAAATAAAATTGTTGCTATTACACCCAACAGCACTGAATTGATTGAAAACAATCAAAGCATTGCAATTGAAAATATGGTTGCTGAACAAAGCAATTCTTCTACTCAAATTATATCAACTTCAAAGGCTGCAGGAAAAATTCCTTTAACCGAGGCTGAGGTAGTTGTTTCTGCTGGTAGAGGTATGAAAGGACCAGAAAACTGGGGAATGGTTGAAGAATTAGCTGATTTATTGGGTGCTGCTACAGCATGCTCTAAGCCGGTGAGCGATATGGGTTGGAGACCACACGGCGAACACGTTGGTCAAACTGGTATAACGATTAAACCAAATTTGTACATTGCCATAGGAATTTCTGGCGCTATTCAGCATCTTGCTGGAGTGAGCAGCAGTAAAGTCATTGTTGCAATTAACAAAGATCCTGAGGCTCCATTCTTTAAAGCAGCTGACTACGGAATCGTAGGTGATGCTTTTGAGGTATTGCCACAATTGATACAAGCCGCAAAGAACCACTAGTATAATTTTTTCGCAAATTGAAGAAAATCGAATTGGATATCTATGGCATTGCGCCTTCGCAAATAAAAGGTTCTTATAGCCTTATATTGGCGGAGATTGATGGTGACCGTAAATTACCGATAATAGTCGGTCAATTCGAAGCTCAAGCCATTGCAATACCTTTGGAAGGGATCAATACAGAACGGCCTTTGACGCATGATTTGTTTTTAGTTTTTGCTAAGAAGCTTGGTTTTACAATTACAGAAGTTTTCATTCATCAGTTGAAAGAGGGTGTTTTCTATGCCTCATTGATTGTAGAGAACACAGACGAAAAACTAACGATAGATTGCAGAACCAGCGATGCAATTGCAATTGCGGTGAGATTCAACTGCCCTATATTTACTACTGAATCAATATTAGACGAAGCAGGCATAGAAATAGAAGACAATCCTATTCAAAAACCTGGAAGAGATGATGTTGAGGATTTATCATCTATCGGAGAGAAAAATGTAAATGATGTGTTTAAAGGAAAGTCATTAAGTGAACTTGAAACATTATTAGACGAAGCATTGCGAAATGAGGATTATATGAAGGCTGCACAAATTCGAGATGAAATTGATCAGCGTAAATAAAGTTTTAGCAACGCTATGCTGTGTTTTTCTTTTGTCTTGCCATCAAAAGACGGAGACTGACTTTTTAGTTGGTAATTGGAAATATTTAAGCATTCAAAAAAATGGAATAAACTTCATAGAAGTTTTGGACAACGACCATTTGACGATAAGACCTGATAGCACATTTGAATACAACATCGAATCAGTTAAGAAACAAATGAAGGGTAATTGGACTTATTCAGACCACACCTTGCATTTAAAATACAGTGCTCCAGATACCATTAGGCATTTCAAAATTGATATTTTATCAAAATACGAATTAAAAATGCATGAAGATTCTGTGTTTTTTCTGTTTCGAACAGCGCAATAAACTACCTATTTCTTAAAGGTTTTAACAAGTACTCCAAACCATTTACCTTGATTTCATAAATGGTTCTTAACAACATTCCTAACTGACCTTCAGGAAATCCCTTGCTACTGAACCATTCTAGGTACGAAACTGGCAGGTCGCAAATTATAGTTCCTTTGTATTTTCCAAAAGGCATTTTCATTTCTACTAGTTTAAGTAAAACGTTAGGGTCAGGTCCTTGCATAATTTTATCGTATTAATAAAATGGTTCCTTTTTCAATAGATTTTGAACCATCTTGTTTCTCAATTTCAATTTGGTAAAGGTAATGTCCTGTTGGCACTAATTCACCCATAAAAATCCCATTCCAACCAATCTTTGGATCATTGCTGTTAAAAAGCATTTCTCCCCAGCGGCTGTATACCTTCATTGAAAAGGTTTTGTACTTATACAGTCCATAAATTTTAAATAAATCATTGATTCCATCTTGACTAGGCGTAAAAGCATTGGGGATATAATATGGTACATTGTATACCAAAGACTTTGATATTTCTGCTTTACAATTATTTGTGTCGACTATGATTAATTTGGCAATGATGAATGTTGAGTCATTGACCAAAAATGATTCTATACGATTAGAACCTGAGTAGCCATTTGAAAAATACCAATTCCTAGTAAGTGTGGAGTTTTTGGATTGATCTTTAAATGTTAAGAGCAATAATGGATCTTGGTAACTAATTGAATCAGTAAAATCAACAAATGGCAAGTCGTTTACCCAAACAAAATTATTGAGGATTTTATTGGTAACACAGGAATACGGACTGCTTGCTATTACTTCAAAGTTGTTGTTGCCTGCATTTTTCCCTACAAATGTAAAGTTTTGGCCACTGCCTTGATAAATGCTGTTGACTTTCCAATCGTATTTATTAAATGGACTACCATTTACACTAAAAATAACCGAATCAAACTTACATATTTCTTTGGGGCCATTTACTTCAAACTCAGGCATAGGAGCCACATAAACCATCTTAATCAATGTATCTGAGCAAGCCAGATTATTTGAAATTAGTAAACTTACTTGATTAAATCCGGTGTCTGTACTGGTGAAAACTACACTGTTGCCTTGGTTTGAAGAAAGTGTTGGGTGGTACCATTTTCTTGTGTAAGGGAGATTTGAATTTGTCTTATCATCTAGAACAAAAGAATTGCCTTTTAAACATTGAATGCTATCATTAATGGTAAAATTTGCATTAGGAGACTCCAAAATACTTATGGTTTTCGATAAAGTATCTCTACAAAATTTATTGCTTACGGAAATAAGTTTTAAAGTGTAATTGCCTTTGTTTGAATATCTATGGCTGATAGATTTTCCTATTTTCAAATTTCCATCACCCAAATTCCATTGAATGCTATAATTTCCAAATGGTATCATACTGTTGTCAGAAGCAATCAAATTATTTTGTTTAAAACATTGCATTGAATCATTTAGATAGAACTTCAAATTGGTTTGAGGCCACAGTTGAATTTTGTTTATTGCTGTATCACTGCAGAGTTCAGGTGTTTTTAATATTAGCTTAATATAATATATTGAATCATATATATTATAGGTTTTATTTGGAGCTGAAAACAAATTGCTGCTGTTTCCGTCTCCCATATCCCAGTAGCTTGTGAAGTTCCCAGAACTTGAGTTGCTTAAGTTGACAAAGGCAAAAGAATTGCCTTTAAAGCATTGATCTTTGGGTGAAATACTGAATGCGGCTTTGGGACTTTCGTATACCACCAAAGATTGAGAAATTGAATCTATACAAGCAAAAGGCGTGTAACAAATTAATTTGACCCCTTGCTTCCCTATTCCCTTAAATGTGTGGTTTGAGTTAAAACTAGAATCTCTATAATTATCGCTGTATTTCCAAATACTCTTAAAACTTGAATTTGTAATGGTACTTAGATTTTTCATACTAAAAGAATGCCCTTTAAAACATTGCGAGCTGTCGTTAACCGTTAGTCCCATCAAAGGTTTAGGTCTAATTTTAAGATTTACTGTTGCAGTATCTTTGCATTGGTTGCTTGCTATAATTGAATAAGTGCCACTGTCTGAGAATTTACTTGCTTTAATTCTATAGAATTGAAAAGTTGAATCTTTAATGTTGGTAAAATTCTTCTGCCATTGATAGGTTGCCCCCGAAGCGTTTAAATCATTTGCTTTAAGAACAAATGTTTTTCCAATGCACAAGGATGAATCCCCCTTTAACCAAGTTATTTCCATGTTTGGTGCTTTATAAATAAAGACTGCACTGTCTTTCTTAGTTACTTTACCGTCTATGCTTAAGCTTACTGTTTTGTATCCTGAACCAGTGAAGTAAACCGAATGAGGTCCTTTACCAAATGCTGTTGAAGGGGTTGCAGAAGATCCAAAATCCCAAAGATATTTAATGCCAGGTAAATTACTTGAATCGGTAAAAACAATTGTTGAATTGGGACAAACTTTCGGTTTGTTTGTCACAAATTTGGGAATTAATTCTGGCTCAATAAACAAGCCATAGTCCTCGGTCTGTCCATAATTTAAATTGCTGCATGGATTGGTTCCAAGGCTATTAAAATCGCTGCGGATTCTCATCTTTAGAATGGTTCCAACTTTAGCATTTAAAGGAATCGTGATGGTGTCTAAATGGTTGATCAAACCTGCTGCAGGCTGGTAAACCAATTCGCCAAGATCGCTTAGAACACCATTGTTGTTAAAATCTATAAATGCTTTTACTTGCTCATTGTTGTATTGTCCTGTAACTACTTTCAAAGCATATTTTTTGCCGCGTTTAACTTTAATTATTTGAGCGCAACTTAAGTCTACATATGGACCTTCTTGTGATCTATCGCCAGATGCCCGGTTGATATTAGATAGACTAACATTAAAAATACCCAATCCGCCAAAGTTGTTGTTGGTTGTAGGGATACAGGTTTTTTTTGCTGTGTCGCCAACAGTAATAAATCCCATTAAGGTATCTATTCCATTGCAATTTTCAGCCATGAACTTATAGGTGTATATTCCCGGGCTGGTAAACTTAATTGACGGATTTTCTGTTGTTGAATCACTTGAATTTATAAAATTAAATGATGAAGGTGAAATGGTCCATTTAAAACGGCTTGGGTTGTTGCAGGTTTTGCTGTTGAAATTTAGTACAGACGATTTGCAAACAACTGTATCGTATGGATCCAATAGGGCAACAGGTTTTTGAGTTCCCTCATTAAAAATTGTTGTGTAAAAATTCCCTCTATTGTAGGTAGAACCATAAAGAACATTGCAGTTACATGCTTTATTTGGTTCATAATACATCTCTAAATCTGTTACATTTACTGTGTTTGGCAGTCCCTTGCTAAAATAACGCCAAGCTGATTGTGTAGTATCTGAATACCAAACACCACCTCCCATTGTGGCGACATATAAACCTCGTTTTTTATTCGATGTATCTAATAAAATTGAAGAGACATTATAAGGGAAATTAGCAAGTACTTGTGTCCAATTACTACCCTTGTTGTTGGATTTGTATACGGTGTTGCCAATACCAATATAAACTGCATTTTGATTTTTGGGATCTGTTTCTATTGAATTCACAACACCTGAAGTTGGCAAAGTTAGGGTTGACCATGTTGGTGTTGTCGCATTGACATTATCACTTCTGAATAGCGTACCATTTGAGCGGGCAGCATATAAAATATCAGAATTGGCGATATTGCTTTCAATTTCATTAAAGTCAACTGAGTTGACACCACCAAGATTATTGGAAATTTTCTTCCATGTAACTGGAGAATTTTTGATGTTGTTGCTTCTCCAAATATTCTTATAGCCTATGTACATTGTGTTGCCATAGCCTTCTCTAAGCGTAAAAGGTGTTACCCATCCACCGGATTCGTTGATGGTATCGCTTCCTGCTGCTGTATATCCATTGTTGGCAATTGTCGCTTGAGCATTGACATTGAATACCCTGAAAATACTACCATAGTATAGTTCACCGTAACTATACCTTGAATCTGTTTGATCAATTTCACAATCCATTCCATCACCGCCGTAAGTGGTATACCAATTTTTATTGTAGTTGGCTGTTCCATTGTCTTGGTATCCATTGATAAGAATATTTTTCACATTTCTAGCCGCGCCCATTTTATAAATTTGAGCGATGCCTATACCACTTCCAATTGGCAACCAAGAATTACCCTTATTTCTGGTGGCATAAAGTCCGCCATCATTGCCAGCAAAAATTCTGTTTGTGATGGGATTGGCAGCAAGTTCATGCTGATCGGCGTGAATTTGATTGACCCAATATCCAGCGATGGTCCATGTTTTCCCAGTGTCAGTTGATTTAAAAATATTCACACCGCCACAATACAAAATGGCTTGATTGCCTGGGTCGGATACCATGTCCATATCATACCAAGCTTGACCAGAACTGCCACTGCCATTGGTAGAGTAATCGTGTAAATTTGGTGTAGTTGATTGGGTTTTAAACGCAGAGCCACTGTCTCTTGACAAATAAATTCCTTTATGCACACTTCCAGTTGCAATCCAAAAATAAACCATTTTAGGATCTTTGGCATTAACCTCTATTACACCTCGCGATATGGAAGTAGTGGGCAAGCCATTGGTAAGATTTGTCCAATTAACGCCATTGTCAATGGA